>CAYTFA010000023.1:0-12184 GCA_964436755.1 uncultured Rhodocyclaceae bacterium
TTTGATATGCGCACAGTGTGGCCAAAGTGAGTCTTTGGAAACAATGGGTGATTTGGCACTGTGTAAGAGTGTCGATAGGTTCCAGCGATTGGCTGAGCGGCGTTAGTCGTCCCAATGACTAACATCAGGACAATCGCTACCAAAAGCCGAACTTGCATGGCTAACGGCCTTGTAGCAGAGTTGAGACGCCCGCGGGGTTTTTCGCGCAGGTTGCATCAAATGACATGCTAGAGCCCACGTGCTACCACTGTGCCAAACCAGAATTTCGGCAACGCGATACCCTTTGAAACCGCCCAATGAGAAAAGTCTTCTTTGGCAATGAATTCTTGGGCAAGCAACTCGCGAGAGGGCTGCTCAGCTTTTTGTGAGACTGCTATCAGATGCGCTAGTGCCTCAGCGCGAAGGACACACATAGGTGCTTCTGGGTTGGATTTGAACCCGACGTAGGGATTGCCCCGAAACTCGACAGATGGTTGCCCCTTGACCCACTTGGTGTCTACGCTCTGAATCTTGAGACCATCTTGGACAAATGCGGTAGCGAGGACTCGGGCAACGATGTCCTCGTGCTCCAACCGCTCTTTTCCCCAAAGAACAGCGACATCCCAAAACCTGTAGGTCTCGACAAAGTGCGATAGCGGTTCGCGGTTCTGCATTTGAGGGGCTCGAAAATTGAACATGGCGACACGAAGGTCGATTTCGCCGGCGAGGAAGCCAACAACCGTATGACCTTCAAATTGTCTTTCGTTCAAAGCCAAACATCAATCCAACTTTAGTAATACGACTTTGTGAATGTCCGTTTGTGGGACGTTTTGTTGTCGTCCGCTTCAGGCCGAACTGAGACGATCCTAGACAGCGAAAGCTCAAACGACTTTCTGGACTTCCACAACGGCTGGTCAGTTCAGCGACCTAGTGCGCCGTGGTGCGCAAGTGGGCCGCAAAGGCCGAGCCCCTGTGCAGCCGTCCTCGCCGGCGGGTCGCGCGTGCGCGGATTGTCGTGTTTTGACTATCCGCCGCGCGCGGGAACCGCCCGAGGACACGATTGGCGAAGCCGGGGCGAGGAACCTGCGGCCCGCCGGGGCGAAATCAGGACGCGCGGGAGCCGATTCTTCTTGCGGTGAGCAGCCTTACTTGGTCGAAACGCCCATCACCGCATCCGGGAACCCCGTGGCAATGGACGGGAACAGGCAGCAAAGCAGGATGGCGAAGAACATCAGGCCGACAAAGGGCATCACGCCCCACACCACGTCCTTGAGCGGGATGTCGGGTGCGATGTTCTTGATCACGAAGATGTTCAGTCCGACCGGCGGGTGGATCAGCCCCATCTCCATAACGATGGTCATCACCACGCCGAACCAGATCAGGTCGAAGCCGGCGGCCTTCAGCGGCGGCAGGATGATAGGCGCGGTCATCAGGATGATCGACACCGGCGGCAGGAAGAAGCCGAGCACCATGACCAGCAGCAGGATCACGGCGAGCAGCATCCATTTCGACAGGCCGAGCCCGACGATCCACTCTGCCGCGCTCTGCGAAATGTGCAGGTAGCTCATCACGTACGAGTAGAGCAGCGACATGCCGATGATGAACATCAGCATCGTCGATTCGCGCAGCGTCGAGGTCAGGATGGGCCCCAGCTCGCGCGGCCGCCACAGGCGGTAGACCAGGGCGATCAGCAGCAGCGCGAGCACGGCGCCCAGGCCGGCCGTTTCGGAAGGCGTCGCGTAGCCGCCATAGAGGGCCACCATGACGCCGATGAGCAGGATCACGAAGGGCAGCACGCGCGGCAGCATGGCCACCTTCTCGCCCAGCGAGTAGGCCCGCTGGTCGAGGTAGGCGGACCGTTCGCCCCCGGCGGCATGCGCGGCCTCGGCGGCGCGGTATTCACGCCGGTACTGCCAGGTCGCATAGATCGAGAACAGCGCGACCAGCAGCACTCCCGGACCGATGCCGGCGAGGAACAGACGTCCGAGCGACTGCTCGGCGGCGACCGCATAAAGGATCATCGTGATCGACGGCGGCAGCAGGATGCCCAGGGTGCCGCCGGCGGCGATGATGCCCGCTGCGAAGCCCCCGGAGTAGCCGCGCGAGCGCATTTCCGGGATGCCTGCGCTGCCGATCGCGGAGCAGGTGGCCGGACTGGAGCCGGCCATCGCGGCGAAAAGGCCGCAGGCGAACACGTTGGCGATGCCGAGCCCGCCGGGGATGCGATGCATCCACGCGTGCAGCGCCAGGTAGAGGTCGCGGCCCGCCGCCGACTTGCCGATCGCCGCCCCCTTCAGAATGAACAGCGGAATGGACAGCAGCGTGATGCTCGCCAGTTCCTCGTAAACGTTTTGCGTCACGGTATCGAGGCTGGACGCCGGCATGAAGAAGTACATGAAGGCCAGGGCCACGGCACCCAGGGAAAAGGCGATCGACATGCCCGACATCATCACCACTAACGTGGCAACGCCGTAGAGGATGCCGATGGTCGCGACGCTCACGTCCGCTCCCGGCGCAGGGCGGCAAAGCGCGTCGCGGCATGGACGAGCTGCTGCAGGCCGATCAGCGTCATGCCCACCGCCATCATCGAGTAGGGGATCCACAAGGGGGGTCCCCACGAACTGGAGGTCGTCTGCCCGTCCACCACGGCCTCGTGCAGCAGCGTCCAGGACTTCCAGCAGAAGAACAGGCAGAACGCCGCGCTAGCTGCATCAACTACGGCGAGGCGCCACTGGTTGGCGCGCGGCGAAAGATAGCCTGCCAGCGCCTCGATGCCGATGTGGCCGCGTTGCGCCTGGACGAAGGCGCCGGAGAGGAAGGTCGCGCCGACGAGGAGGAATACCGCCGCCTCGTCCTGCCAGTCGGTGGGAATCTTGAAGAAATAGCGCGCGAAGACGCTGTAGGTCAGTATCCCCGAGGCGACCAGCAGGGCCAGCATGCAGGGCACCATCAGCGCACGGTTGGCCAGGTCCATTGCGCGCTGCATTCCGCGCAGGATGGGGCCGTCCGCCGTCGGCGGACGGGGATCGTAGCCGTGGCTCACGCCGGCCTCAGATGGTCTTTTCGGCCAGCTTCAGGAGACGGGCACAGTTGGCCGACTTCTCCGCGAAATCCTTCCACGCGGTGTCCCGCGCCAGCGCCTGCCACTTCTTCACCGCCTTGTCGTCGAGGTCATAGACCTTGGCGCCGGCCTTCTGGTAGATGTCCGCCACCTGACGGTCATCGACGCGGGCCTGCTCCGTGCCGAACTTCTCCATCTCGGCGCCGACCTGCATGATGACCTGCTGCTGGTCGCGCGGCAGCTTGTCGAACACGCTCTTCGCCATGAGCAGGGGCTCGAGCATGAACCAGTAGGCACGTCCGCGTCCCGTCGTCAGGTGCTTCGAGACCTCCTCCAGGCGGAACGAGATCAGGCTCGTCGAGGACGTCATCGCCGCATCGGCGGCACCGGTCTGCATCGCCGCGTAGATTTCGTTGGAAGGCAGCGACAGCACGGAAGCGCCGGCCGCCTTGAGGATGATGTCCATCTCCTTGCTGCCGCCGCGCACCTTCATGCCCTTGGCGTCTTCGGGATTGACCAGCGGCGCCGAACGGCTGGCCACGCCGCCGGCCTGCCAGACCCAGCTAACGATGACGACGCCCTTCTCCGCCAGCAGTTCGGTGAGGGCCTTGCCAATTTCGGCATTCTTCCAGGTTGCCGCCTGTTCGTAGGATGTCACCAGGCCGGGCATGAGTCCCAGGTTGAGTTCCGGCACCTCGCCGCCGGCATACGGCATCGGATACAGGCTCATGTCCAGCGCGCCCTTGCGCAGGGCCGAGAACTGCGCGTTCGTCTTCATCAGCGACGAACCGGCGTAGATCTGGAACTTGAGCGCGCCCTTGGTCCGCGCCTCCACCTCGAGTGCGAACTTGCGGCAGAGCCTGTCGCGGAAATCGCCGGCGTCGAGGGTGCCGCCGGGAAACTGGTGCGAGATCTTGATCGGCTCGGCAGCCAGCAGCGGCCGACCCAGGGCGAACAGCGGCGGCACGGCGATGGCGGCCTTGAGCAGGGAACGGCGGGTTGTCATCGAATCTCCTCCTGGTCTTATTTGCTGAGCTCGAGGCTCATTGGAAGCGAAAGTCTACTGCGATCCGGACGAATCGTCCGGGTGGCGAGAACGCATGCCTCAGCGTGGCATCAACTCCGAAAAGTCGTCGATGGCCGGGTAGTCGCCGGTATCCTTCGCCGGCCGCTGCGTATCCGGCTTCTTCACCGCGACGAGTTGGGCGATCCCGTAGCGCCGCGCGCTGTCGAGCACGGGCAGGCTGTCGTCCACCAGCAGGCTGCGCGACGGCTCGAAGGGCTCGATCTGCGCCAGCCGGCGCCAGAAGTCCTGCTCCTCCTTCGCCGCGCCCAGCGCATGGGAGCTGACGATGGCATCGAAGCGGGGCGAGAGCCCGGTACGCGCCATCTTCAGCGTGACGCTCTTGTGGTGCGCGTTGGTGGCGAGCACCACGCGGCGACCGCTGGCACGCACGGCGTCGAGGAACTCGACGACATGGGGATGGATGTCGATCAGGTGCGCAACTTCCTCCTTGAAGCGCATGATGTCCATTTCC
Source organism: uncultured Rhodocyclaceae bacterium (assembly GCA_964436755.1). Taxonomy (GTDB): domain Bacteria; phylum Pseudomonadota; class Gammaproteobacteria; order Burkholderiales; family Rhodocyclaceae; genus Sulfuritalea. The sequence goes on from CAYTFA010000023.1 coordinate 4,579, forward strand.
AGCTCGGTCTCCCAGAAATCGACCGAGTACCAGGCAAGGGTTCCGGCCAGCGCGTGGTAGCGCGCCATCAGTTCCTCGCGCCCCGCTTCGGGCGCGAGGCCGCGCGCCTCCGCGTAGCGGCGCGGCAGGTGGGTCTGCCAGAAGTGGTTGTCGAAATTCAGGTCGAGCAGCGTGCCGTCCATGTCGAGCAGGACGGTATCGATGCGCGACCAGTCGATCAGGCCGGCGCTGCGCGCTTCAGGGACGCAGATAGGCATAGCCCTGCTGCTGGCGGCGCATGATCTGGACGACCCCGGCCGGCACGTAGGCGATGCGTCCGTGCATGTCGTCGCGACTGATTTTTTGCGCCTTCATGGTGTTCTCGCAGGCGACCACGCGCACACCGGCGGCGACGGCATCGTCGATGCGGTTCGCCGTTTCCGCGTCGGCCTTGAGCATGCCGATGCCGGGGCCGTAGGCCACGATCTCGATCTCGCTGCGATCGGCGCCGAGATCGGTCTGGATGTTGCGGGCGTTGTTGAGGGCCAGGTGCCACTTCTTCGGATCGGCATCCGATACCTGGATCACGACCCGTTCCTTGGTTGCGGGCGCCGCATCGGCAGCGCGGACCAGGGGCGTCGTCAGGACGGCGGCAGCGCAAAGCAGCGCCGCAGCAAAGCGGTTCATCTTCATCGGGTTCTCCTCGTCGGGTAGCGGGCTGCGTCTATCGCGCAGTCCGCGCAGCATACCAGCCCGGCACCGGATCCTGCATCAAGGACGCAGGTAGGCCCAACCGGCCTGCTGCAGCCGCATCAGCTCGACGTAGCCGGCCTTGGCGTAGTCGATGCCGTCGATCATGTCGTCCTTGTTCAGGTGCTGGGCGGTCATCGAGTTGCCGCAGGCAACGAAGCGCACGCCGGCCGACATCGCGTCCTGGACGCGGTTCGCCGTCAGCGCGTCGGCCTTCAGCATGCCCAGCGCAGGGCCGATGACCACCACGGCAACCTCGACGCTGCCGAGTTCCTCCTGCACGTTGTTGATGTTGACGAGCACCGTGTTCCACTTGCGCGCATCGTCTTCATTGACCTGGAACACGACGTGGTGCCGCGCGGATCCTCGCGGCACCGGTTCCGCGGCGGGAACCGCGGCTGGCAGCGCCAGTACTGCGAGCGCGGCGATCGTAGCGAGCCTGCGTGTCAGCATCCTCCTCCTCCTTGCCGGGCATCGGTTATCCTCGTTGCTGCCCGTTTCCTACTGTGCCACAAAACCCCATGGAAAGAATCGACTGCGTCGTGATCGGCGCGGGCGTCGTCGGCCTCGCCGTGGCCCGCACCCTGGCGGCGCGCGGCCGCGAGGTGCTGATCCTCGAGCGCGAGGACAGCTTCGGCACCGGCATCAGCGCCCGCAACAGCGAGGTCATCCACGCCGGAATCTATTACCCTCCGGGCTCGCTCAAGGCAGGCCTGTGCGTGGCCGGGCGCGAGCAGCTTTATCGGTACTGCGACGAGCGCGGCGTCGCACATCGGCGCTGCGGCAAGCTCGTCGTTGCCACCGGCGAACACCAGCATGCGCAGCTCGAGCGCATCGCCGGCACTGCCCGCGCCAACGGGGTCACGGACCTCGAGTGGCTTGCCGCTGACGCAGCGCGCGCGCTGGAGCCGGCACTCGCATGCACGGCGGCGCTGCTCTCACCCGCCACGGGGATCATCGACAGCCACGGCCTGATGCTGGCCCTGCTCGGCGATGCCGAACGCAGCGGTGCCGTGCTGGCACCGCGGGTGCCGGTGCGCGGCGGCCGGGTCGAGCCCGGCGGCCTGGTGATCGAAGCCGGCACCGGCACCGGCGAGACGGTGCTGCAGGCAAAACACGTGGTCAATTGCGCCGGACTCGGCGCGCAGGCGGTGGCGCGCGGCTTGCAGGGGCTGCCTGCCGCAAGCGTGCCGCCGCTGCACTACGCCAAGGGCAACTACTATTCGCTGGCCGGCCGCAGCCCGTTTTCGCGGCTGATCTATCCCGTGCCGGAGGCGGCGGGGCTGGGTGTGCACCTCACGCTCGATCTCGGCGGACAGGCGCGCTTTGGCCCCGACGTCGAGTGGATCGAGGCCATCGATTACACAGTGGATCCGCGTCGCGCCGACGCCTTCTACGCGGAAGTGCGCCGCTACTGGCCGGCACTGCCGGACGACTCACTGCAGCCCGCCTACGCCGGCATACGCCCGAAGCCGCACCCGCCCGGAGCGCCGGCCAGCGATTTCCTGGTTTCCGGCCCCGCGCAGCATGGCGTGCGCGGCCTGGTGTCCCTGTTCGGCATCGAATCGCCCGGCCTCACGTCCTGCCTCACCCTCGCCGAGCACGTCGCGCAGATCGCGCTGGACGAGGTGCCTGTCAGCGGCCACTGAAGCGCGGCGCGCGCTTTTCGAGGAAGGCGGCCACGCCCTCGGCGTAGTCGGCGGAGTCGAGGAAGGCAAAGGATGCGCGCTTTTCCGCATCCGTGAGGGGCACCTCGCTGCGCAGGCGGGCAATCCACTGCTTGTGCCAACCCGCCACCAGCGGCGCGCCTGCGGCAATACGCTGCGCGGTGGCGCGGGCCTCCGCCATCAGGTCGGCATCGGGTACGACACGCGTCACCAGCCGTCGGGCATAGGCCTCGTCGGCGCCAAGCAGCCGGCCTTCGAGCAGGATCTCCTTGGCTGTCGCCTCACCGGCGACGCGCAGCAGGCCGTCCAGTTCGCCCGGATACATCGAAAAGCCCAGCTTCATGATCGGCGCGCCGAAGCGTGCACCGCTCCCGGCGATGCGCAGGTCGCAGGCACAGGCGATCTCCAGCCCGCCGCCGACGCAGGGACCGAGGATGGCGGCCACGGTCGGGTGCGGGCAGGCGTCGATGGCCGCCAGCGCCGCACCGACCGACTCGTGGTAAGCCAGCGCACTGTCGACGTCGGCGCGCGCGGTGCGGAATTCCTCGAGGTCGCCGCCGGCCGCGAAGGCGGTTCCCTCGCCGCGCAGGATCACGCAGCGCACCGCGGCATCGACGGCGAGCGCATCGATGGTTTCACGCAAGCGCCGCCACATGGCGGCATTCAGCGCATTGAGCTTGTCGGGATTGAACAGCGTGACGGTGGCCAGGGCGCCATCGCGTTCGCAGAGTATGTCCGGTTCCATCGGGTTTGCTCCGTTGGGCAGCGGGCGCCTCAAAGGGCGTCCGATTCGACGATGCGTACGCCGGGTTCGCCCGCCAGCACGCCCTGCAGCAGGGCAGCGGCGATCTGTTGCGGCGTCACCACCCGGTACTTCTTCGGGATCGCCGGCTTCAGGACGCGGGCGAGCAGGACTCCCAAATGCTCGGCCGGGCGCGACCGGTCCCGCTTGGCGTCGATCAGCGACGGGCGCACGAGGGTGGTGCTGGCAAATTCCAATTCGACTATGCCCTGTTCCGCCTCGGCCTTGGTACGCAGGTAGAAATTGCCCTTCGCACTGGCGCCGAGCGAGGAATTGAGCGCATAGCGCGTGGCGCCGGCCGCCTTGGCAAAACGCCCGACCTGTACCGGCAGGTCGCGGTCGATGCGGGCGAACGCGGCCTGGGAACCGGCGGCACGGATCGTGGTGCCCAATGTGCAGATGACCGCATCGCACGTCCAGAAATCCTCTTTGCCGGTCAGGGTGGCGAGGTCGAGCACCGGATTGAACAACTTGGTCGAATGCTGCGCAAGCGGGCGCCGGGTTGGCGCAGTGATGCGGCGGATGTCGCGTCGGTCCAGCGCCTGCTCGAGCACCGCCTGGCCGACGGCACCCGTGGCCCCGACCAACAGCAAGCCAAACCCGCTAGCCATGGACGAGGCCTTCGTCATGCATCTGGCGGCAATGGCTTTCCCCGGCAAAGAGCAGGACGAAGGCAGCAATCACCATGGTGGCAAAGATCAGGGCGAAACCGGCGCCGTAGGCTGCGGCGTCGTAGGTGCGCGCACCGCCGGCCAGCGCGCCCGTCCAGTGCCGGTCGAGAATCCAGCCGACAGCAGGCTGCAGCAGCATGCCTCCGAGCAGCGGCCCCATGTTGCAGAAGCCGCTGGCCGTTCCCACCAGACGGAGTGGCACGGACTCCTTGGCCCAGGCGAAGCCGATGATGATGTTTCCCGATGCGAAGCCTGCCGGGACCAGCAGCACGACAAACGCCCACAGCGGCAGCGGGAGGAAGATGATGGCGCCCCAACAGGCCAGCGCCACGGCAGCCGCTCCGACATAGAGCGGTTTGCGGCGGCCCACGCGCTGCGACCAGTTGCCCAGCAGGGGCCCGCCCAGCGCCCAGGCGACCAGCAGCAGGGACGTCACCAGTGCCGCCGACTTCGGGTCCAGTCCATGCACCTGGCGCAGGTAGGGTACGCCCCAGAGCCCGGCAAAGGTCAGCACGGCGCCGGAGAAGCCGATCGGGACTGCGGTGAGTATCCAGATGTTTCGATAGGAAAGCACTTCGACCAGCCCCTGCAGCAGCGACGTGGAGGATGCCGCGCCATGCTCGCCCGGATAGTGGCTCACATGCCCGCGCTCGGTCGGATCGTCGCGCACATGCAGCCAGGTGGCAAGGCAAAGGATGGCCGTCACCGCGGCCGAAGCGGCCATCACCGGGCGCCAGCCGAACGCCTCGACGAGGTAGCGCAGCGGCACCCCCGCCACGACACCGCCGACGACTCCCATCAGCAGCGCCATGCCGGAAACCAGCGCGTACTGTGTTGGCGCAAACCAGTGGCTGGCCAGCTTGAGCATCGAAACGAAAGCGACCGCCACCGAGGCACCGATCAGCAGCCGGCCCATGTTGGCCCAGAAGATGTCCGGGGCAAACGCAAAGGCCGCGGTACCCAGCGCGGCGACTCCGGCGCCCGCCGTCAGCAGGCGGCGCGGGCCCCAGCGGTCAGCGATCATTCCGGTCGGGATCTGCATCGCCACGTAGGAATAGAAGTAGAACGCTGAAAGATTGCCCAGCGCCGCGCCGCCGATGGCGAATTCGACCATCAACTGGTCTGTGATCACCGCAGGTGCGACGCGCTGGTAAAAGCCGATCAGGTAGAGCAGCGCACCCAGTCCCCATACCGACCAGGCGAGCAGCGCGGCCGGATGCACCCGTCCTGCTGCGGGGGAAGGCAGCCCGGCTGCTGTCATGCCGACACGTGCGCGGCCCACCACAGGCGCGCCTTCAGCCCCCAGGTGGTGGCATAGCCGACCATGCGAAAGCGGATCTGCCCGTTGGCATCGACGATGAAATGGGTGGGCACGCCGCGCACGCGCCAGTTCGCCGCGTGGCGCCCGTCGACGTCGACGAGTGCCGGCAGATCGATGCCGCGCTCGCGCAGGTGCTTCGCCACGGTCCCGGCGTCGCCGGACTGCATGGCCACCGATACGACGCGATGGTCGCGCGCCACGGCGACGATGTTGTCTTCCTCGGCCTTGCACACGGGACACCACGTGGCCCAGAAGGCGACCAGGGTCGCCGCGCCGCTGCCGCCGACCTGCACACGGACGCCGTCGGTCCGCACGCCTTCGAGCGGAGGAGCGGTGCCCTCGGGCAGGTCACGCGCCTGCCAGTACTGCGCGCCGACGATCACCGCGACGATAAGGGCCGCCTCCAGTCCGCGACGCCAGGTGAGGACGCCGCGCAGACGTTCGCGAATCGATGCGCTCAGCACTGCTCCCAGGGCAATCCGTCGAAACGCCAACCCGCCAGCGAGCCGCGATGATGGTTGTCGTCGAGTTCGCCCTCGAATCCGTGCAGCACGTTGAAGACGCGCGTGAAGCCGGCCGCTTCGAGCGCCGCACCGGCATCCAGCGAACGGTTGCCACTGCGGCAGATCAGCACGATCGGGCGGTCATGGACGTGGCCCGCAAGCTTTTTCACCTCCCCGGCAAAATGGGGATTGACCTCCCAGTCCGGACCGTCGTTCCACGACACATGCAATGCACCGGCCGGATGGCCGACGAAAAGGAACTCCATTTCGCTGCGGCAGTCGATGAACAGCGCGTTGGGGTTGTCGTGCAGAAAGCTGGCGGCTTCCTTGGGGGTGAGGTGCTCCATGGCGGCTCCTTGGCAAGGCGGTACCGATTTTAGCGCGCTGCGCTGCGCTATGATCGCAACATGAACCCGTTCTCGCGTGCGCTGGCGGCATTGGCATCCATCGTCGGCTTCTACGGCTGCGACGGCCAGCATCTGGCGGCGCTGCAGGCGGGCGCGTCGAGCGTGCAGGAGGTGCGGGCGCGCCTCGGCACGCCCGCTGCCGAGTGGCCCCACGACGACGGCAGCGTTACGCTCGAATACCCGCGCGGCCCGCAGGGTACCCAGTGCTGGATGTTGACCGTCGATGCGCGCGGCGTACTGCAAAGGATCGAGCAGGCGCTCACGGAGGAGAACTTCGCCCGCATCGAGAAGGGCTGGCGTGCCGAACAGGTGCGCCGCCTGCTTGGCCGGCCGGCCAGCGAGACGCCGTTCCCGCTCAAGCCGGAGGTGGTCTGGGAGTGGCGCATCGAATCGCGTGCGCCGGGCAATCTTGCGTTCTTCCACGTGCATTTCAGCCCCGACGGCCTCGTCACGGGAACCTCGCGACGCGAGGATTCCCCGGGCTGAACCTTCGTCGCACGACGGTGTCACACCCTCCGCTCCATGCATTTCAATACGACGTCCATCATGATCCAGCCTCGCCTTCGCAACCTGCTTGCCGCCACCGGTATTGCCCTCCTGCTCGCCGCTCCGGCCCGCGCCAATCCCGAACTCACTGCGCCCGAAGCCGCCGCGGCAGTGGCCGCCGGCAAGGTCACTCTGGTCGACATCCGCACCCCGCCCGAATGGAAGGAAACCGGGGTCGCCAAGGGTGCCAAGCTCATCAACATGCTGCATCCGCAGGGAGCGTCCGGCTTCACCAGCGCGCTGCTGGAGCAGGTGAAGGGCGACCGGAACGCGCCCATTGCGCTGGTCTGCCGCACCGGCAACCGTTCCACTCAGGTGCAGCGCTACCTGCAAAGCCAGGGTTTCACGCAGGTCTATAACGTTCGCGAAGGCATGGCCGGCAGCTCGGCCGGGCCGGGCTGGCTCAAGCGCGGCCTGCCGGTGGATACCTGCGCGTCGCAGTGCTGAAACCCCAGCCGCGGGTCAGTTCGACGGCCGCGGCGCTATAATTCCGGTTCGCTTCCGAGGAGCGCTGCAAGGCGGCACACCGCCCCAGGCTCGGAACCCGTTTAACGGCGCTCACCTGACCTGGATGATCCGGGGCCATTGGTGAGCCGCTTTGTGAGCCGCGCTCCCGCCCCGGTCATGGATTGGAGAGACGCATGACCGCCCCTTCCCTCGACTCCGCGCAGCGCCAGCATTGGCAAGCCGACCGCAGCGACGAGTTGCGCCGACTGCTCGCGCAACGCATCCTGATCCTGGACGGCGCCATGGGCACCATGGTCCAGCGCCGCAAGCTGGTCGAAGCCGACTATCGCGGCCAGCGCTTTGCGACGCATGACAAGGACCTGAAGGGCAACAACGACCTGCTGTGCCTGACGCGTCCCGACGTGATCGGCGGCATCCACGAGGCCTACCTAGAGGCTGGCGCCGACATCATCGAGACCAACAGCTTCAACGGCACGCGCGTCTCGCAGGGCG
>CAYTFA010000024.1:0-11982 GCA_964436755.1 uncultured Rhodocyclaceae bacterium
CGACTCCTCCGCCTTCTGCCGCTCCTCCTGCTTGCCCTTGCCGGTCCGCTGCGCGCGGAAGAACCGCTCCCCCCGGAGGAAGCGTTCCGCTTCACGGCCCGCGCCCTCGATGCGAAAACGATCGAAGCACGCTGGCAGATCACGGACAAGTACTACATGTACCGCGACAAGTTCAAATTCGCGGCCGAGGGCGGTACGCTCGGGACGCCGCAGTACCCGCCTGGAAAGATCAAGGACGACGAGAACTTCGGCAAGGTCGAGACCTATCGCAACGAAGTCAAGATACTGCTGCCGGTCGACGCGTCCCGCACGGTCACCGTCAAGGCGGTCTCGCAGGGCTGCTGGGACGGGGGCATCTGCTACCCGCCGATCAACCAGCAGGCCCGCGTTGAATTGTCGACCGCGCCGCCGGCCGGCAGCACCGCTTCCGCTCCGACCTCTGCCCCTGCGCCGGCGGCCGGCGGCGACGAAACCTCCCGCATCGCCGGCCTGTTCAAGGCCGGCAGCCTCTGGCTGGTCCTTGCCAGCTTTTTCGGCTTCGGCCTGCTGCTTGCGCTGACACCCTGCGTCTTCCCCATGATCCCCATCCTGTCCGGGATCATCGTCAATCATGGGCACGCCGTCACCCATTTGCGGGCATTCGTGCTCTCGCTTGCCTACGTGTTGGGCATGGCCGTCACCTATGCCGCGGTCGGTGTTGCCGCCGGCCTTTCCGGCACGCTGCTTTCGGCCGCGCTGCAAAACGTCTGGGTGCTTTCGACGTTTGCACTCGTCTTCGTGGTGCTGTCCTTCTCCATGTTCGGCTTCTACGAGCTGCAGCTGCCGTCGGCATTGCAGGCGCGCGTCTCCGACACGGCCAATCGCCAGGGCGGGTCCTTGCCGGCGATCGCCCTGATGGGTGCGCTGTCCGCATTGATCGTCGGACCGTGTGTCGCCGCGCCGCTCGCCGGCGCGCTGCTTTACATCGCGAAAACCGGGGATGCGGCGCTGGGCGGCGCGGCGCTGTTCGTCATGGCGCTCGGCATGGGGGCGCCGCTGCTGCTGGTTGGCGCCTTTTCGCGCTCGCTCTTGCCAAAGTCGGGTCCGTGGATGGAAGGCGTAAAGAAGTTCTTCGGCGTCATCATGCTCGCCACTGCCCTGTGGCTGGTTTCGCCGGTGATTCCGGCCTGGTCGCAAATGCTCGGCTGGACCCTGCTGCTCGTGGTGCCGGCCATCTACCTGCATGCGCTGGACCCCCTGCCGCCGCACGCCCACGGCTGGCAGCGCCTGGGCAAGGGTCTGGGCGTGATCCTGCTGCTGGGTGGTGCCGCCATGCTGATGGGTGTACTCGGCGGTGCACGTGATCCGCTGCAGCCGCTTGGCTTCCTGCGCGCCGGGGTCGCCGCCGAAGCGCACGGACCGAATTTCGAACGCGTCGCCACGGAGAGCCAGCTCGACGCGCGGCTTGCCGAAGCAAAGTCCTCCGGCAAGGCCGTGATGCTGGATTTCTATGCCGACTGGTGCGTCAGCTGCAAGGAAATGGAGCGCTTCACCTTCGCCGACCCCAAAGTCGCCGCGCGCATGAAACAGATGGTACTGCTGCAGGCCGACGTCACGGCCAATACCGAGGCCGACAAGGCCCTGCTCAAGCGCTTCGGCCTGTTCGGCCCCCCGGGCATCATTTTCTGGAACGGCAAGGGCAGCGAGCTGGGCGACTTGCGTGTGGTGGGCTTCCAGAACGCCGACAGCTTCCTTCCCACGCTCGAGCGCGTCCTGCGCTAGAGTCCCGGCTTCAGCTTCCACTGCGCGGAGAGTCCATGTTTACCGGCATCGTCACTGCCACGGGCAAGATCGCCCGGGTTCAAGCGCTCGAAAAGGGCGTGCGCCTCACCATCGAGGCCCCCGGCCTCAAGCTCGGGGACGTCGCGCTGGGCGACTCGATCGCCCATTCCGGCGTCTGCCTGACCGTAGTCGCCAAGAAGAAGTCGGGATACCAGGTCGACGTGTCGCGCGAAACGCTCGACTGCACCGTGGGTCTCGCGGAAGCGGATGGCGAGCTCAATCTAGAGAAGGCAATGCGATTGTCGGATTTCATCGGTGGCCACCTGGTATCGGGCCACGTCGATGGCGTCGGCGAGGTGATCAAGTTCGACAAGATCGGCGAATCGCACGAGCTCGTCATCGAGGCGCCAAAGAAGCTTGCCAAATACATCGCGCGCAAGGGCTCGATCACGGTCGATGGCGTCTCCCTGACGACCAACAAGGTCAAGGGTCGGCGCTTTTCGATCAACCTCATTCCGCACACGGTCACCGTGACCACGCTGAAGCGGCTCCATCCCGGCGCCCGGGTGAACCTCGAGGTCGACCTCATCGCCCGCTACGTCGAGCGGATGCTGAATCCGCGCGCAGCGTAGAATGCGCGCCTCCCAACGAACTCCCTCCACGGCATGAGCATCAGCCCCGTACCCGAAATCGTCGCCGAGCTGCGCGCCGGCCGCATGGTGATCCTCGTCGACGAGGAGGATCGTGAAAACGAGGGCGACCTCGTCATCGCTGCGGAGCACTGCACGCCCGAGGCCATCAACTTCATGGCCAAGCACGGCCGCGGCCTGATCTGCCTGACGCTCACCGAAGCGCGCTGCCGACAGCTCGAGCTGCCGCTGATGGTGCGCGACAACAAGACGCCGCACGGCACCGCGTTTACAGTTTCCATCGAGGCCGCCGAAGGTGTCACCACCGGCATCTCGGCGCACGACCGGGCACGCACGGTGCAGGCTGCCGTGGCGAGGAATGCTTCCCCGGCGGACATCGTCCAGCCAGGGCATATCTTCCCCCTGATGGCGCAGAACGGCGGTGTGCTGGTACGCGCCGGCCATACCGAGGCCGGCTGCGACTTTGCCCAGTTGGCCGGACTCGAGCCCGCCGCGGTCATCTGCGAAATTCTCAAGGAGGACGGCACGATGGCTCGGCTGCCCGACCTCCTGGAGTTTGCGCGCGAGCACGGCCTCCGGATCGGCACCATCCGCGACCTGATCCAGCATCGTTCCGAAACGGAGAAGCTGGTGGAATGCGTCGCCGACAAGGAAGTTGAATGTGCGCAGGGCCGCTTCCGCCTGCGTGCCTTCACGGACCGGACCAGTGGTGACGTGCATCTGGCGATGAGCTGCGGCGAGATACGTCCCGACCAGGAAACCCTGGTGCGCGTACACGAGGCGATCTGCGTGCTCGACTTCCTCGACCATGGCAGCCGCGGCCACACCTTCAGCGTCGATTTCGCGCTGCGCACGATCGCGGCGCAGGGATCCGGCGTGCTGGTCATGCTGCATCGCGCCGAATCAGGAAACGCCCTGCTCGCAGCGCTCCGGAAGGAAAAGAACGAACGGCCGGCCTATACGTGGGACCCACGGATTTACGGCATCGGCGCGCAGATCCTGCGCGAGGTCGGCGTCGGCAGGATGCGGCTGATGTCCAGTCCGCGCAAGATGCCGAGCATGGCAGGCTTCGGCCTGGAGATCACCGGTTACCATTCGCCCGGCGGGGAAGGCAAGGCATGAGCATCCGCGAACTCGATCCGAACCTTGGGGGCGCCGGCCTGCGCATCGGCGTCGTGCAAAGCCGCTTCAACGAAGACATCGGCGCCGGCCTGCGCTCCGGCTGCCTGGCCGAACTCGAGCGCCTGGGCGTGGCCGCAGCCGACGTCACCTACGCGACGGTGCCCGGCGCACTGGAACTGCCGCTGGCCCTGCAAACGATGGCGCAAAGCGGGCGCTTCGACGCGCTGGTTGCGCTTGGTGCCGTGATCCGTGGCGAGACCTACCATTTCGAGGTCGTGTCCAACGAATCGGCGCGCGGCCTCACCGACGTCCAACTGAATACCGGCGTGCCCATTGCCAACGCGGTGCTGACCACCGAGAACGATGACCAGGCGCTGGTGCGCATGGTGCAAAAGGGGGCGGAGGCCGCCCAGGCCGCCGTCGAGATGGCGAACCTCCTGCGTGCCGTCGCGGGGCGTGGCGGCAATGAGCGGAGGTAGGTCGGCGCGTCACCGGGCCCGCGAGTTCGTCATCCAGGGGCTCTACCAGTGGCGGGTCGCCGGTCAGGACGAGGCGGCGATCCAGGTACAGGCCGAAAGCGCCCTCGGCTTCGACAAGGCCGACGGCGATCTGTACGCCACCTTGATCGCGGAAACGCGCGGCCATGCGGACGTTCTGGAACAGGACGTCGCACCCTACATCGACCGCGCGTGGAAGGAAGTCTCACCCATCGAAGCATGCATCCTGCTACTCGGCGCGTGCGAACTGCGCTTCCATCCCGAAACACCCCACCGCGTGATACTCAACGAGGCGATCGAACTGGCCAAGACCTACGGCGGCACGGATGGCCACAAGTTCGTCAATGGCGTGCTGGACAAGCTCGCCGCCCGGCTGCGTCCTGCGGAGACGCGCGGGGCCTGAGCGGGCGGCGGCGATGCCCTCCGAATTCGAACTGATCGCGCGCTACTTCACGCGCCCGACCCGCAGCGCCGTGCTGGGCGTCGGCGACGACTGCGCGCTGCTTGCGCCTTCGCCGGGGCTTGAACTGGCGGTCTCGACCGACATGCTGGTCGAAGGCACGCATTTCCTCGCCGACACCGATCCGGAAGCACTCGGCTGGAAGGTGCTGGCCGTCAATGTTTCCGATATCGCGGCGATGGGTGCGCGGCCGCGCTGGGCAACCCTCGCCGCCGCGCTGCCGGCGGCCGACCCGGCGTGGCTCGATCCATTCGCCCGCGGCTTCTTCGCCTGCGCCGACGAGTTCGGCGTCGAACTGGTCGGAGGCGATACCACGCGCGGTCCGCGCGCGTTCTGCGTCACCATTCTGGGCGAAGTGGAGCCGAGCCAGGCCTTGCGGCGGGCCGGTGCCCGCGCCGGGGATGACGTCTGGGTCTCGGGCCATCCGGGCCGGGCCGCACTCGGTCTCGCCCACGTGCAGGGGCGAATCACCCTCGACGAGCCGCGGCGCTCGGATTGCCTCGCCGCGTTGCACAGGCCCCAGCCGAGGGTAGCCCTCGGCCTTGCCCTGGGCGGCATCGCCACGGCGGCGATCGACGTTTCCGACGGCGTGCTCGCCGACCTCGGCCACGTCCTTGAAGCCTCCGGCCTTGCCGCCCGGCTCGAAGTGGCGCTGCCCGCGGAGCCAGCAGCGCGCGACGCATGGCTATCCGGCGGCGACGATTACGAACTGGCGTTCACGGCGGCGCCCGAACGCCGTGCAGAAATCGCCGCACTGTCCGCCCACCTCGGACTTCCCCTGACGCGCATCGGCCGCACCCATGCGGGGCCGCCGGGCCGCATCGCGGCATTCGACGCAAGCGGGCAGGAAATTGCCTGCGCCCGCCGCGGCTACGATCATTTCGCCTGATGGCCAAGCAACCACCGCCGCCGGTCAACTTCCTGCTGCACCACCCGGCGCACCTCGTCGCCTGCGGCTTCGGCAGCGGCCTTTCGCCGTTCGCTCCGGGAACGGCAGGGACGGCATTCGCATGGCTCACCTATCCGCTGTTGCGCCAGTACCTCGACAGCGATTTCGGCTTTGCCATCTTCCTGCTGCTGGCCTTTGCGCTGGGCGTATCGGCCTGCCAGATCACCGGTCGCCGCCTGGGGGTCGTGGACCACGGAGCCATCGTCTGGGACGAGATCGTGCCCTTCTGGGGCGTCCTGCTGCTGACACCGTCCGGGCTGCTCTGGCAGCTCGCCGCCTTCCTCTGGTTCCGCTTCTACGACATCGTCAAGCCTCCGCCCGCGAACTACTTCGACTCGCAGGTGAAGAACGGCTTCGGCGTGATGATGGACGATGTAATTGCCGCCGGTTACACGGTGCTGACCCTGGCCGTGTTCAAGGCGTTCCTGCCCTTCTGATGGACGTCGATCTCACTTCGCTCTCCGCGGAACTCGGCACCGTCTGCCTTCGCCACCACCTCACTCTGGCCACCGCTGAATCCTGCACTGGCGGCTGGGTGGCGCAAGTGATCACTCACACAGCTGGAAGTTCGGCGTGGTTCGACCGCGGCTTCGTCACTTATGCGAACGAAGCCAAAATCGCCATGCTGGGCGTCCGCCCTGAAACATTGGCCGGAAGTGGTGCAGTAAGTCCGGAAACCGCGGCGGAAATGGCCGCCGGCGCGCTCAAAAACTCCAACGCATTGTTTTCATTGGCTATTACTGGAATTGCCGGCCCCACGGGTGGCTCATCTGGTAAGCCAGTGGGCACCGTATGCTTTGCCTGGTGTCGAGCCGGCAACGCGCCGCAAACGGAGGTCGCCCTTTTTGGTGGCAATCGCGAGGAAATCCGCCGCCAGGCGGTGATCCATGCCCTGCGCGGTGTGCTCCGCCGGCTCGACGCGCCGTGAGCGGCGTGGTCCGCGCAAAAACTGTGCCATCCATGCCATAATCGACACCACTTTCAAGGATGCAAACCATGGACGACAACAAGAACAAGGCCCTGCAAGCGGCCCTGGCCCAGATCGAAAAGCAGTTCGGCAAGGGCTCCATCATGAAGATGGGCGAAGGACTCGCCGCCGACGACCTGCAAACCGTTTCCACCGGCTCCCTCGGCCTCGACATCGCGCTGGGCATCGGCGGACTGCCGCGCGGGCGAGTGGTCGAGATTTACGGCCCGGAGTCCTCGGGCAAGACGACGCTTTGCCTGCACGTCGTCGCCGAAGTTCAGAAAGCCGGCGGTGCTGCCGCCTACATCGATGCCGAGAACGCGCTCGACCCCACCTATGCCGCCAAGCTGGGCGTCAATGTCGCCGACCTGCTGATCTCCCAGCCCGATACCGGCGAACAGGCGCTCGAGATCGCCGACATGCTGGTGCGTTCGGGCGGGATTGACCTGATCGTGATCGACTCGGTCGCCGCCCTGGTGCCGAAGGCGGAAATCGAAGGCGAGATGGGTGACCAGCTGCCCGGCCTCCAGGCCCGCCTGATGAGCCAGGCGCTGCGCAAGCTGACCGCCAGCATCAAGCGCACCAACACCCTGGTGATCTTCATCAACCAGATCCGCATGAAGATCGGCGTCATGTTCGGCAACCCGGAAACCACCACCGGCGGCAATGCGCTGAAGTTCTATGCCTCGGTGCGCATGGACATCCGCCGCACCGGCGCCATCAAGAAGGGCGACGAGGTCATCGGCAACGAAACCCGGGTCAAGGTCGTCAAGAACAAGGTGGCCCCGCCCTTCCGCGAAGCGCATTTCGACATCCTCTACGGCGAGGGCATCTCGCGCGAAGGCGAGATCATCGAACTCGGCGTCGAGCACAAGATCGTCGAGAAGTCCGGCGCCTGGTATGCCTACAAGGGCGAAAAGATCGGCCAGGGCAAGGACAACACGCGCGAGTTCCTGCGCGAGCACGCCGACACCGCGTACGAGATCGAGAACCGGGTGCGCGAAGCCGTCGGCGTCGCCCCCCTCGGCGGCGGCGAAGCGGCGAAGGGCGACTGACGCCACATCGGCCGGACGCGCCGCAAGCCGGTGAACCGTGTGTCCCATCGCGCATTCGGCGCCTGCCCCGCACCACGCCATGTCCGCTGAGCTGCGACGACAGGCGATACGCCTGCTAGCCCGGCGCGAACATACGCGCGCCGAACTGAGGCGCAAGCTGACCGCCCTGGGCACCGGCGAGGAAATCGACGCGGTACTGGCCGAACTCGAGGCCGCTCACCTGCAGTCGGACCAGCGCTACGCCGAAGCCTACCTGCGCGGCCACGCCGCGCGCTTCGGCGCGGCGCGCCTGCGCCAGAGCCTGCGCACCCGGGGTCTCAGCGACGAAATCATCGAATCCGAGTTGCGCGAGGCGGCGCTGCCGGATGAGCTGCAGCGCGCACGCGACGTCTGGCGCCGCAAGTTCTCCGCCGTGCCGGGCGACGCCCGTGAATGGGCCCGGCAGGCCCGCTTCCTCCAGGGACGCGGCTTTGCCACCGACACCATCCGCCGCCTGCTCAAGTCGGCGCCGGACGAGGACGCATCGTGAGCGCGCGGCTCTCGGCGTACAACCTGCGCAAGAAGTACAAGTCGCGCACGGTGGTCACGGACGTATCCTTCGAAGTGGCCGCCGGCGAGGTCGTCGGCCTGCTCGGTCCCAACGGCGCGGGCAAGACGACCTGCTTCTACATGGTGGTCGGGCTGGTCGCCGCCGACGGCGGCGAAATCCGCATCGAGGGAGGCAACGGCGAATCCCGGCTGACGCACATGCCCATCCACCAGCGGGCCCGGCTCGGACTGTCCTACCTGCCGCAGGAGAACTCGGTATTCCGCAAGCTCACGGTGAGCCAGAACATCCGCGCGGTGCTCGAGCTGCAGGGCCTCGAGGAAGGCGAAATCGCCGAGCGGGAGGAAGTCCTGCTGCAGGAGCTGCACATCACCCACATCCGCGAAAGCCTTGCCGTATCGCTCTCCGGCGGCGAGCGACGCCGCGTGGAAATCGCCCGTGCACTGGCAACGCGCCCGCGCTTCATCCTGCTCGACGAGCCGTTCGCCGGCGTCGATCCGATCGCCGTGATCGACATCCAGAAGATCATCCGCTACCTCAAGGAGTCGGGCATCGGGGTGCTGATCACGGACCACAACGTGCGCGAGACGCTCGGCATCTGCGACCGCGCGACGATCATCAACGCCGGTGAAGTGCTGGCCGCTGGACAACCGGCCGAGATAGTCGATAATGAGAGTGTGCGCCGGGTATACCTCGGCGAACATTTCAGAATGTAGCGTCATGCGGCAAGGACTTCAGCTCAGGCTCTCACAGCATCTGGCGCTGACGCCGCAGTTGCAGCAGTCGATTCGCCTGCTGCAGTTGTCGACGCTGGAGCTCAACGCCGAAATCGACCAGGCGCTGCTCGACAACCCCCTGCTCGAGCGCGACGAGGTCGAGGAAGGCGGTGCCGCCTTCGGATCCGCCACCACCGATGCGATGGCCGTCGCGCAGCCCGCCGCCGCGCCGGAAGCCGACGAGCGTACCGAGCCCCGCGGCGACGAGGAAGAGGGCTGGGGCGCGGCGCTTTCCTCCGGCAACGCACTGCGCGACCCGAACGACGAAGACGACGATCGCGGGGAATCCCAGGCGACGTCCACCTCGCTGCGCGAGCACCTTGGCACGCAGCTGGCGATGACGCCGCTGCCCGATCGCGAGCGCGCCCTGGTCGGCTTCCTCGTCGAGGCGCTCGACGAGGACGGCTATCTCACCCAGCCGCTGGATGAGCTGGTCGAGCTCTTGATCGGCGATGAATCGGAGCTGCGCGAGACACTGCTCGAAGAACTCGGAATAGCCCTGCGCCACCTGCAGAACCTCGACCCGCCGGGAATCGGCGCGCGCAGTGCGCAGGAGTGCCTGACCCTGCAACTGAAGAACCTGCCCGATTCGCCGACGCGCACGCTGGCACTGGCCATCGTCGACGGGCACCTCGAGCAGCTCGCGGCCAGGGACTTCGCACGCATCAAGCGCGCGCTCGGCTGCGACGACGACGCGCTGCGCGAGGCCCAGGCCATGATCCGCTCGCTCAACCCGCGCCCCGGAGCCTCCTACGCACCGGTGGACACCCGTTACGTCGTACCCGACGTCACCGTGCGCAAGCAGCATGGGCAGTGGGTTGTCAGCCTCAATCGTGAGGCGATGCCGCGCCTGCGCATCAACCGGCTCTACGCGGATATCCTCAACCGGCAGCGCTCCCGGAACGGGGCCGCATCCGGGCTCGCCACCCAGCTGCAGGAGGCGAAATGGCTGATCAAGAACGTGCAGCAGCGGTTCGACACCATCCTGCGCGTTTCGCAGGCGATCGTCGACCGCCAGCGCGCGTTCTTCGACCACGGCGAAGTCGCAATGCGCCCGCTCACGCTGCGCGAGATCGCCGAGACGGTCAAGCTCCACGAATCGACGATCTCCCGCGTGACGACCCAGAAGTATCTGGCGAGCCCGCGCGGCATCTTCGAGCTCAAGTACTTTTTCGGCAGTCACGTCGCCACGGACAGCGGCGGCGCGGCTTCCTCCACCGCGATACGGGCGCTGATCAAGCAACTGGTCGGCGCCGAGGACGGCAAGAAGCCGCTCTCGGATGCCCGCCTCGCGGAAATTCTCGGCGAACAGGGCATCGTCGTGGCACGTCGCACGGTAGCGAAGTACCGCGAGCTGCTCAACATTCCGCCCGTCAATCTCAGGAAGGTGCTCTGAGACCCACCAGCAACCAGGAGACATCATGAACCTCAACATCACCGGCCACCACATCGAAGTTACCCCGGCCATCCGCGAGTACGTCACGGGCAAGCTGGAAAGGGTGTTGCGCCACTTCGACCAGGTGACGAGCTCGCACGTGATCCTGTCGGTAGAGAAGCTGCAGCAGAAGGCCGAGGTCACGCTCCACGTCAAGGGCAAGGACATCTTCGCCGATGCCATCGACGCCGACCTCTATGCCGCCATCGACCTCGTCGCCGACAAGCTCGACCGCCAGGTGGTCAAGCACAAGGAGAAGGTCTCCAACCGCAGCCACGACAAGCGCCAGACCGAACAGTAGGAAGCGGGCGGGGCACGGCACGGCCGGCAGCGCGGCTGCTGGCTTAGCGGTATACTGCGCGCCGCCTCACCCCCCGGGCCCCTGCCCTCCATCCCGCTCTCCGCTTCGTTTCGGAACGCGCCTCCATGAACCAGATCGCCAGCCTGCTGCCGCTCGACAACGTGGTCGCGAGCCTCGAGGCAAGCAGCAAGAAGCGGGTCTTCGAACAGGTCGGCCTCCTCTTCGAGAACCAGCAAAGCGTCGGGCGCAGCACCGTCTATGACGCCCTGTTTGCCCGCGAGAAGCTCGGATCCACCGGGCTCGGGCAAGGCATCGCGATCCCGCACGGTCGCATCAAGGGCCTCAAGCATCCCGTCGGCGCCTTCGTCCGGCTCGCTGCCCCCGTGCAGTTCGACGCACCCGACGGCAAGCCGGTCGACCTGATCTTCGTGCTGCTGGTACCGGAAGCGGCAAACGAGCATCACCTGCAGCTTCTTTCCGAGCTGGCGCAGATGTTCTCCGACAAGGCGTTCCGCGAGCAGCTCGGCGCGGCGCCTGATGCCGCCGGCCTCCACGGCCTGTTCGCCAATTGGCACGCCAGCTGATCGTAGCGCAGCTGTTCGAGCGTAACCGGGAGCGCCTGCAGCTCTCCTGGGTCAGCGGTCCGATGTCGCGCGCGATCTGCACCACTGAGCACGTGGTGTCACCGGCCGACATCATCGGCCACCTCAACCTGATGCACCCAGAGCGCCTGCAGGTGATCGGCTCGCCGGAAATCGCATGGGCGGCGCGCCACTCGGCGGAAAAGGTGGCGCATCACATGCAGGAAATCTACAACGCCAAGCCGCCGGCCATCATCGTCGCCGACGACTGCGAGATTGAAGAGAACGTGCTGCGCGGCTGCGAGGCGTCGGGTACGCCGCTCATGCGCACACCGCTCTCGTCGGCCTTCGTCATCGACACGCTGCGCACTTTCGTTTCGCGGCAGCTGGCCGAAACCGGAACGTTGCACGGCGTGTTCATGGATGTGCTCGGCATGGGCGTGCTCATCACCGGCGACTCGGGCGTAGGCAAGAGCGAACTGGGCCTGGAACTCATCTCGCGCGGCCACGGGCTCGTCGCCGACGACGTCGTCGAGGTCTCACGTATCGGCCCCGACACCCTCGAAGGCCGCTGTCCTGACCTGCTCAAGGACTTCCTCGAAGTGCGCGGCCTCGGCCTGCTCAACATCCGCACCACGTTCGGCGAAACCGCATGCCGGCGCAAGATGCGATTGAAGCTGATCGTGCACCTGCAAAAGCCCACGCCCGGCGTTCCCGAGGCTGCGCGTCTGCCGCTAGATGCGCAGAACGAGACCATTCTCGGCGTACCTGTGCGTCGCGTGACGATTCCGGTCGCCGCGGGGCGCAACCTCGCCGTCCTGCTCGAGGCCGCCGTGCGCGCCACCGTCCTCAGGTTGCGCGGCATCGACAGCATGCAGGAA
>CAYTFA010000025.1:0-11872 GCA_964436755.1 uncultured Rhodocyclaceae bacterium
GACCACCTGGCCTTCGAGCGCTTCATGAAGGATCAAGTGAAATCGGCGCTGCGCTATCCGTCCTTCGTCGTCGCCGCGATGGTGATCGCCATCGTCATCGTCAATATCTTCGTCATTCCGGCTTTTGCCAAGGTGTTCAAGGGCTTCGGTGCCGAACTGCCGCTGATGACGCGAATCCTCATCGGCTTCTCGGACTTCATGATCAACTGGTGGCCGGCCCTGTTGCTGGGGGCCGTCGGTGCCGTGTTCGGTTTCCGCGCGTGGACCAACACCCCCGATGGTCGCCTGACCTGGGATCGGCTCAAGATGCGCATCCCGATCGCCGGCAAGATCGTGCAGAAGGCCACGCTGGCGCGCTTCGCTGCCAGCTTTGCCCTGGCTTCGCGCAGCGGCGTACCCATCATCCAGGCGCTGACCAACGTCGCCGAAACCGTGGATAACGCCTACATCGCGGCCAAGGTTGAGAAGATGCGCGATGGTGTCGAACGCGGCGAAAGCATCCTGCGTACCTCGATCGCCGCCGGCGTGTTCACGCCCGTGGTGCTGCAGATGATCGCGGTGGGTGAGGAGTCCGGCGCGCTCGACGACATGATGAAGGAAGTTTCCGACCTCTACCAAAGCGAGGTGGAGTACGAGTTGAAGACCCTGGCGCAGCAGATCGAACCCATCCTGATCGTGATGCTGGGCATCATGGTGCTGATACTTGCGCTGGGCATCTTCCTCCCGCTCTGGGACCTCGGCAAGGTCGCAATGAAGAAGTGATGGAGCGGGCACGCGGCGGCACCAAGCTCGAGTTCGCCCTTGTCGTGGTGATCTTCGGAATCCTCGCCACCGTGCTCCTGAACCGCCTGCAGGCGATCGAAGCGGATGCCGAGCGTACCGAGGTGGAACTCACGGTGCGCAACATTCGCGTTGGCGTGCAGCTGGCGATCGGCGAGCGCATCATGCGCGGCGAGGAAGCGCGCATTGCCGAGGTGGCCGCGGCGAGCCCGGTGGATTTCCTGGGGCGGCTGCCGCGGAATTTCAACGACGGCAGCCTGCCGCCGCAGCCGGGCCAGTGGTCGTGGGATGCGAGTCGGCGCGAACTGGGCTATCTCCCGCGCCTGCCGGAGGCCTTCGGCGACGCAACGGAACTGCGCTGGCGCTACGTCGCCCGGGTCGACCCTATCGGGCGCACCGTCGGGGTGGCCCTGTTGGCCCGAAACTGACGGCAGGTAAGCTCGTTATTCGGGCAATGCCCTTGCATGGAACTGTTATATTACTAAAGTCAAGGATCGGGCCATCGTCATGATCTCGCACCCCGGCAGCACCAGGCGCTCCCAGCGCGGCTTTACCCTGATCGAGTTGGTGATCGTGATCACCATCATCGGGATACTTGCCGCCGTGGCGTTGCCGCGCCTGATCGATGCCCAGCGCGACGCGCGCATTGCCAAGGCCAACGCGATTTACGGGTCGATACGGTCGGCTGTTTCGCTGGCGCGCTCCCGCTGCGAACTCGACCTCGCCGGAACCGCACCGAGCGTGACCACGGTCAACTGCACTTCGACCCCGCCGAAGGTGAATATGGATGGCGTGCTCGTGGACATCGTCAATCGCTATCCGGCGGCCACTGCTGCCGGCATCGATTCCGCCGCGGCGATCAACGTCGCAGCGGACGGGATGACCGTGGGTGGCAGTGGCACGACGCGGACGTTCGATATAGCCGGCGGTACAATCCCCAACTGCCGGATCAGCTACCAGGAGGCCACGCTCAGCGGTGCAATCATCGTCGCGCCGGTAATCTCGGTGGTAACCACGGGGTGCTAGTTGCGCGTTTGCAGGGTCTCATCCCCGAACCCGACGGGACTATTAATCGAAGGAGATTGAAATGAAGCAGAAAGGTTTTACGCTGATCGAACTGGTCGTGGTGATCGTGATTCTCGGCATCCTCGCAGCGACCGCGTTGCCGAAGTTCGTTGACCTTAGCTCAGATGCTCGAGGCGCGGCGCGCAGTGGCCTGGATGGCGCGGTGATGTCGGCCGCCAACTTGGCCTATGGCAAAGCGGCTGCAACCGGACAGACCGGGGCGACCGGCAACGTTTCCATGGGTGGCGCCAACGTCAGCCTGGTCTATGGGTACCCTGCCGGCGCAGCAGGTGGCATACAGAACGCCATGCAAGGTTCGGCGGGACTTACGCCGGCCTATGCCGCGGGTGTCGCTACCTGGACCTTCCAGACCAACTGCACGGTGGCTTACACGCAAGCGACTTCGACCACACCTCCCAATACTACCGCTGCTAGCGTTTCAACCGGCTGCTGACAGCCAGCGCTTGCGCCATGAAAGGCCCCTTCCCGGGGCCTTTTCCTTTCTAGCGGCCGGAGTCGAGACTGCCTAGTTCCGGAAACTCGCGCTTCAGGCTGATCCATGCCGGGTGCGGTCCGTAGACGCTTCCGGCCTTTCGCAATAACTGCTCAGCTTCTTCCTTCCTTCCCCCGAGTGCGTTGATTGCGGCGCACTTGGCCACGACATCTCCTGTCGGCGTGATTCTGAGCGCAGCGTTGCACAGCGCGCGCTTTTCGGTTGAATGTTCCCGGCTGACGCCCATGGCGCCCGCTGCTGCAACGATTGCGCGGGGAGCAAGCAGCGAATCGCGCGAGAGGGAAAGCGCTTCATCGAGCCCCTGCTCCACCAGGGGTGGGGAACTGCCGGTTCGGGTTGCCGCCGCGACGCGCTCCAGCCGTCCGTAGTCTCGCCAAAGATTGCCCAAAAGCAGCGCGCCCGCCAGCAGGACCATCCACGCAAACGCCTGGTAGCGGCCATGAAAGGGCAGGTTCGCCACGCGCGAGTCCGACGCGCCGCCGGCAATGGCCGCGGGGATCAGAAAATACGCAAACCAGAGCGGGTATTCCAGCAGGCTGTGGAGGCCGATGACTGCGAGGACCCCAAGTAGCCACCAGGTCTCCGCCGCGGACGCGCTGCGCAGGACGCCGAATCCCCACCAGGCGAGAAACGCCACAGCAATTACCGCGACGGGGAGGCCGAACTCCACGAGCCACTGGGCCACGAGGTTGTGGAAATGCTCGGCCACGACTGGCGGGGCCTGCGGTGGCCAAGTGTCGGCGTGTGCGAAGCTTACCGCTTGAGCCGAGCCGACACCGTATCCAGCCAGTGGACGTTCCTGTGCGGCGTGCCAAGCCACGCGCAGCAAGCCTGAGCGCACGGGGTCGAGTTCGCGTGCGGCCAGACGCTCGGTTGCCGTTGCATCGCGCCGGCCCTCTGCAGCGGGCGACAGGGCCATGCGGTCGACCATGAACATCGCGGGGATGGTCAGCGCGAGCAGCGCGGCGACAGCGCGCCAGCGATGCCTGCTTCGATCGCCTCGCGCTGCGAGGATGGCAAGCACCGCCAGGGCGATTGGATAGAGGAAGGCGCTGCGCGACCCGGCCATCACCGACGCCGCGGCGATGGCGATTACGAGTCCCGTCGCGAAAGGGATCTTGAGCGTGCCGCGTGCGGTCAGGTAGCCGATGGATGCAATGCCCAGCCAGAGGTAGTCGACGAGGTGGTTGCGCTGGCCAAGTGCACCGCCCGTCCAGGTGCCGGTGACCCAGGGCGAGTGCAGCCACGCCCATGGCACGCCGCCGCGCTGGAGCAGGATGACGGCGGCCTGCACGGAGGCGCCGGCGGCAAGTCCGGCGGCCATCCAGTGCAGGCGACCCGGCCCTGCGGAGGAACTGGCGAAGCAGCGTCCGGCGATGGCCAGCAGGATGGTGAGCAGGAGGTAGTGGATGTACATGAGCGCTGCATCCGGATGAGCCGCGTGGCCGCTGGCCAATTGGGCCAGCGCCGCTCCGATCAGCATGGCGGGCAACAGCGCCAGGTAGGGCACGGGCAGGGTGTGTGACCGGGCGCTACGGACGAGCGCCGCTGCGGCAATGGCGAGACCGAGCGCAGCGGCCAGCCACTCGGAATAGAAGCCCGGGAGCGGGTCGGTATGGATCGGATTGAGGAAGGGGACGACGCCGGCGGCAAACAGGAAAAGCGGTACTGCCAACGCGACTATCCTGCGTGCATTGCCCACGGTGTCAGGCGGCGCGTGTTGCCAAGGGTGGAACGGCTGGATCGGGTTCCATGGACCGATGATAACCGAGCGCGGCGCGCCGTCTATAATCGAAGCGAAGCATCGAATCGGGAGGCGTGCCATGTTCGATTCGCCGATTGAGCGCTGTCCGGTGTGCCAGCAGATGGTGACGCTGGACCAGACCCGCTTCGAATGCGCCCGCGAGCACGGTTGCGAGGCGGGTACCGTGTGTCCGCTGGAGCGCTATTTCACGGGCATCGATTTCAGCGTCGAGCAGTCGAAGGAGAACCTGCGTGACAAAGGGTATTGAGCGTCGCAGCTTCTGGCGCGCGGTGTTCCATTCGCCGGTGCGTGTGATAACCCACGACGGACAGCATTACGCTGAACTCGTCGACATTTCGCTGAAAGGCGCGCTGCTGGAAACCAGCAGCGACTGGAGCAGCCGGCGCGGCGAGGAATGCCAGCTCAGCCTCGGCTTGGCGCTGGGTGCCGACATCACCATGTGGGCGCGCGTGGTGCACGCGCAGGGCAAGCACGTCGGCCTACGCTGCGAAAGCATCGACCTGGACAGCATGACGCACTTGCGGCGCCTCGTCGAGCTCAATAGCGGCGATCCCGAGATCCTCGAGCGCGAGCTTGCCGCACTGGTCCGCTAGCAGCAGGCCGGTGCTGTCCTTAGGCGCTCAGGCCGCAACCACCATGCCGTTGTGCCGCAGGAGTGCATCGGGTCTTGGCTCGCGGCCGCGAAACGCGACGAAGGATTCAAGTGCGGGCCGCGCGCCGCCGACGGCAAGGATTTCGCGCCAGAACCGAGTTCCCGTGGTCGCATCGACTGCGCTGCCGCGCTCGCGTGCGGCTTCCTCGAAGGCTTCGTAGGCGTCGGCGGAGAGAACCTCGGCCCACTTGTAGCTGTAGTATCCGGCCGCGTAGCCGCCGGCGAAGATGTGGGAGAAGCTCTGCGGAAAGCGATTCCATGATGGCGGTACCAGCACCGCAACCTCGCGTCGCACCGCATCCAGCAACTGCATGAACCCGGCGCCGGAGCCCGGCACGAATTCGCCGTGCAGGAGCAGGTCGAACAGCGCGAACTCGATCTGGCGCAGCGTCTGCAAGCCGCTCTGGAAGTTCTTTGCGGCGAGCATGCGCTCATACAACTCGCGCGGGAGAGGTTTCCCGCTGTCGACGTGCGCCGTCATGCCGGCCAGCACATCCCATTCCCAGCAGAAGTTTTCCATGAACTGGCTGGGCAGTTCCACGGCGTCCCATTCGACGCCGTGGATGCCCGATACGGGCAGCTCGTCGACCTGGGTCAGCAGGTGGTGCAGGCCGTGGCCGCATTCGTGGAACAGGGTGATCACGTCGTCGTGGCTGAAGGTCGCCGGCTTGCCGCTGGCGGCCACGGGCGCCGGGAAGTTGCAGTTGAGGTAGGCGACCGGCATTTGCACGCCACTGCCAAGGCGCCGCCGCGTGATGGCCTCGTCCATCCAGGCGCCGCCGCGCTTGGTATCCCGCGCGTAGAGGTCTAGGTAGAAGCGGCCGATGGGTCGCCCGTCGCGCTCGATGCGGAAGAAGCGCACGTCCGGATGCCATACCGGCGCGGCATCGGCGGCGATGCGGACCGAGAACAGGGTTTCGATCACGCTGAAGAGGCCCGCCAGCACCTTGGGCTCCGGGAAATACTGCTTCACCTCGTCGTCCGAGAAGCTGTAGCGACGCTGCTTTAGCTTTTCGGATGCCCAGGCGAGGTCCCAGCTTTCCAGGGTGTCCATGCCGAGTTCACTGCGCGCAAACTCGCGCAACTCGGCGACGTCGCGCTCGGCGAACGGCTTCGCCTTGCGCGCCATGTCGCGCAGGAACGCCGCCACCTGCGCCGGGCTGTCTGCCATCTTGGTGGCCAGCGAGACTTCGGCGTAGTTCGCGTAGCCCAGCATGCGCGCTTCCTCGGCGCGCAGGGCGAGGATCCGGTCGATGAGGGGGCCGTTGTTCCACTCGCTCCGGCTGCTGCCGTCGGCGAACTCGGCAGCGCGCGTGGCATAGGCACGGTACATGCGCGCCCTCAAGTCGCGATTGTCGGCGTACTGCATTACTGGGATGTAGGAGGGCGCATGCAGCGTCAGCTTCCAGCCGGCCTGGCCGTCCCTTTCCGCCGCGGCGCGGGCAGCCGCCTTCGCATCGTCCGGCAGCCCGGCCAGCGCCGCCTCGTCGTCGATGCGCTCGGCATGGGCGTTGGTGGCGTCGAGCAGGTTCTCCGAAAACTTGGCACCGAGCGCGGAAAGCTCCTCCTGGATCTCCTTGAACCGCGGCTTGTCCGTCTCGGGCAGCTCGGCACCGGACAGGCGGAAATCGCGCAGCTCGTTGTCGACGATGCGGCGCCGCGCCGGATTCAGCGTGGGGTACTCGGGTCCGGCGGCGATGGCCTTGTATTTTGCGAAGAGCCCCAGGTTCTGCCCGACGTCGGCATGGAAGCCCGAGACCTCAGGGAGCATGGCGTTGTAGGCTTCGCGCCATGGAGGCACGTCGTTTACCGAATGCAGGTGGCCGACGATTCCCCAGGCGCGCGCGAGGCGCTCGCCGGCGTCCAGCATCGGCTGCACGAAGGCATCCCAGGTCGGCGGCGCGGGGTCGGCGATGATGCGGTCGATCAGCGCACGATTGCCGTCGATCAACTCGCGGATGGCGGGTGCGACGTGTTCGGGGGCAACGGCATCGAAGCGGGGCAGGCCAGAGAAGTCGAGCAATGGATTCATGACGGCACGGGACGGACGGAGGGATTGCAGTTTGGGGTGCGACGGCAAATCGCAAGGGGGCACTGCGGCCTAAAGCCCCCAAGATAGACAGGGCTTCCTACTCGACGAGGTCGCGGTAGGCGTGGAAGCTGGCGTGGCCGAGCCAGGGCATGAGGACAATCAACCCGACCAGCCCGGTGGCGAAGCCGGCGCCGGTCAGCAGCATCAGGAGCAGGGCCCACAGCGCCAGCGGCAGCGGATTCTCGGCGGTGGCATTCACGCTGGTGACCAGTGCGCAGAGCAGGTCGCAGCGGCGGTCGACCAGCATGGGCATGGAGACCACGCTGACCGCAAAGACGAGTGCGGCCATGATGCCGCCGACGGTGACATAGGCGACGAAGAGCTGGATGTGGCGTGGATGGACGAGGATTTCGAGGATCATGTCCATCGGCGCCAGGGCAGGGCCCTTGTATAGCAGCGCGATGATCACCACCGAGATGACCTGCCACGCCGTACCGGCGAGGACGGAGACCAGGGCGAACCCGACCAGGCCGGACGGGTTGCGACGCCAGGCGAGCATGGAATCGACCAGACTCGCCGGTTCGCCGGCCAGGTAGCGCCGGGACAATTCATAGAGGCCGGCAGCCAGCATCGGCGCCACCAGCAGGAAACCGGTGATCGCCGCCGTGAACAGGTAGGGCAGGCTGGCCGTGACGGCGAGGATTGCCGCGCCGGTGGCGGCGACTGCAATGCCGTAGAAAAGGCTCGCCATGGGTTGGCGCCAGAGGTCGCGCCAGCCCCGGCCGAGCCAGGACAGCGGCGACGCCAGACCGACGGTGCGGACCGGCGGTGGCGCCATCGTCGTCGATGTCGGTGGCTTCGGCTCGGCGGAGGGTTCGTTCACCGGCGCTTCCCGTACCTCAGAGGTCGTGCCGCCCGGCAAGGCGGCGCAAGGCTTCGCGGTACTTCGCCGCGGTCTTGTCGACGATGTCCTGAGGCAGGCGCGGTCCCGGCGCCTTCTTGTTCCAGTCCAGCGTTTCCAGGTAGTCGCGCACGAACTGCTTGTCGAAACTGGGCGGGCTGATGCCGACCTGGTACTGGTCGACGGGCCAGAAGCGGGACGAATCGGGCGTCAGCACTTCGTCGATCAGGTAGAGCCTGCCCTCCGCATCCTGGCCGAACTCGAACTTGGTGTCGGCGATGATGATGCCGACGACGCGCGCGAACGCGGCAGCTTCGCGGTAGAGGCGCAGCGTCGCGTCGCGTACCGTCTTCGCCACCGCGCTGCCGACCAGTCGTTCGACTGCGGCGAAGTCGATGTTTTCGTCATGCGCCCCGGCTTCCGCCTTGGTGGCAGGGGTGAACAACGGCTCGGGAAGCTGCTGCGCCATCTTCATGCCCGGCGGCAGGGCAATGCCGCATACGGCGCCGCTGGCCTGGTAGTCCTTCCAGCCGGAGCCGATGAGGAAGCCGCGGGCGACGGCTTCGATCGGCAACGGCTTGAGGCGGCGCACCACGAGCGAGCGGCCTCGCACCTGCGCGCGCTCGTCCTGCCCGCTGACCACGGATTCGGGATCGATGCCGGTGAGCTGGTTGGGAATGACGTGGGACAACTTGCCGAACCAGAAATTGGCCATCGCCGTGAGCACGGCCCCCTTGCCCGGAATCGGGTCCGGCAGGATGACGTCGAAGGCCGACAGGCGGTCGCTGGTGACGATCAGCAGCCTTTCGTCGTCGACCGCGTAGATGTCGCGTACCTTGCCGCGGCCGAGCAGCGGCAGGCTCTTCAGGCTGGATTCGAACAGGGGCGTCGTGGTTTCGGGCATGGGACGTGACTCGGGTCTATTCGCGAACGTAGGCTTTGCCCGGGCTCGCTTCGGCGTCTTCGCGGTAGGGAAAGCGGACATGGCCGTAGCGGATCGCCAGCACGGCCACCGTCAACAGCAGGATTGCCGTGGCGACGCCCAGCATGCGCCATTCGTTCATGTCCTTGAGGTCGAGGATCAGGTAGCGCGCCAGGGCGACGATGGCGATGTAGAGCGGGAAGCGCACCGGCAACTGGCCGGACTTGAAGTACTGGCCGATCATCGCCAGCACTTCGAGGTAGAGGAACATCAGGAGCAGGTCGGCCAGCGCGACGCGCCGGGCCTCGAACATCAGGGCTGCTTCCTGGTACATCGCCACCGTGGTGGCAAACGCAATGGCCAGCAGCCCGGCGTATTCGACGAGGTCGAGCCCGCCGCTGAAGAAGCCGCGCAAGCGATCGAAGGTGTGCGAGCGGATATCCATTGGGGGAGGCGAGCCGGCCGCCGCCGGCGGACGGCGGCGACAGACTTTACTCCAATTTGCCGCCTACTTCACGACCGCGTTGAGCTCGCCCTTCTTGTAGCGATCGGCCATCTTTTCCAGGCTGACGGCCCTGATCTTGCCCGCCTGCCCGGCGCAACCGAACGCCTCGTAGCGGGCCTTGCAGATCGCCTTCATGCCCTTGCGGGCCTCCGCCAGGTACTTGCGCGGGTCGAAGTTCTTGCGGTCCTTGTTCAGGAACTGGCGGATCGCGCCGGTGGACGCCATGCGCAGGTCGGTGTCGATGTTGACCTTGCGCACGCCGTTCTTGATGCCTTCGACGATTTCCTCGACCGGAACGCCGTAGGTGGCGCCCATTTCGCCGCCGTTCTCGTTGATGATCTTCAGCCAGTCCTGCGGCACGCTGGAGGAGCCGTGCATGACCAGATGGCAGTTGGGAATGCGGGCGTGGATTTCCTTGATGCGGTCGATGCGCAGCACGGCGCCTGTCGGCGGCCGCGTGAACTTGTAGGCGCCGTGGCTGGTGCCGATGGCGATGGCCAGCGCGTCGACGCCGGTGGCCTTGACGAATTCGGCCGCCTCGTTGGGGTCGGTCAGAAGCTGGTCGTGGGACAGCGCACCCTCGGCGCCGTGGCCGTCTTCCTTCTCGCCCATGCCGGTCTCAAGCGAGCCCAGGCAGCCCAGCTCGCCTTCGACCGAAACGCCGATGGCGTGCGCGATGTCCACCACGTGCCGGGTGACATCCACGTTGTACTTGAAGGAGGACGGCGTCTTGGCATCTTCCATCAGCGAACCGTCCATCATCACGCTGGAAAACCCGGAGCGCATGGACTGGATGCAGATCGCGGGGCTGGCGCCGTGGTCCTGGTGCATCACGATCGGGATGTCCGGATGCGTCTCGATCGCCGCCTCGATCAGCTTGCGCAAATAGGCTTCGCCGGCATACTTGCGGGCACCGGCCGAGCCCTGCATGATCACCGGGCTGTTGGTTTCCTCGGCGGCCTCCATGATGGCCTGGATCTGCTCCAGGTTATTGACGTTGAAGGCGGGCAGGCCGTAGCCGTTTTCGGCGGCATGGTCGAGCAGTTGGCGCATGGATACGAGTGGCATGGAGATCTCCTTGGGTTTATGAGTGTTTGGGACGATGCTCGCCGACCTTGACGATCTTCATCGTGTTGGTGCCGCCGGATGAGCCGATCGGTTCGCCAATGGTAAGCACGATCAGGTCACCCAGCTCGACCGCACCGCAGGCCAGCAGCTTTTCCTCGGCCTCGAGCAGAAGCTCGTCGCGGTCGTCGTGGCGCTGGCTCATCAGCACCGGCGTTACGCCGCGGAAGATGCCGACGCGGTAGCGCGTGCGGATCTGCGGCGTGATCGCATAGATGGGCACACCGCAGTTGAGGCGCGACATCCACAGCGCGGTGGAGCCCGATTCGGTCAGCGCCGCAATGGCCTTGACCTTGAGGTGGAAGGCGGTGAACAGTGCCGCCATCGAGATGGACTGGTCGATGCGGGTGAACACCCGGTCGAGGAAATGGCGGTCGAGCGACAGCTCGGCGGACTTCTCCGCCTCGACACAGATGCGGACCATGGCCTCCACCGTCTGCACCGGATATTCGCCCGAGGCCGTTTCCGCCGAGAGCATCACCGCATCCGTGCCGTCGAGCACTGCGTTGGCGACGTCGGATACCTCGGCCCGGGTCGGTACCGGGCTGTGGATCATCGACTCCATCATCTGCGTCGCCGTGATGGCGAACTTGTTGTGCTCGCGGGCGGCGCGGATGATGCGCTTTTGCAGGGCCGGTACCGCGGCGTCACCCACCTCTACGGCGAGGTCGCCGCGCGCCACCATCACGCCATCGCTGGCGGCGAGGATTTCCTCGAGGTTGGCGACCGCCTCGACGCGCTCGATCTTGGCGACCACCATCGCGTTGGAGCCTGCCGCCTGCAGCAGCAGGCGGGCCAGTTGCATGTCGGCGCCGGACTTGGGAAACGACACCGCAACGTAGTCGACGTTGAGCGCCGCCGCCGTCTTGATGTCCTCCATGTCCTTCTGCGTCAGTGCCGGTGCCGAGAGGCCGCCGCCCTGGCGGTTGATGCCCTTGTTGTTCGATAGTTCGCCGCCGTGGCGCACGCGGCAGTGGATGCGGTGGTGCTCGACGCGCTCGACGTCCATGACGATGCGGCCGTCGTCGAGGAGCAGCACGTCGCGCGGCCCTACATCGCCGACCAGTTCGGGATAATCGAGCCCGACGCGTTGCTCGTCGCCGCTCTTGCAATCGACGTCAAGGGTGAATTCCTGGCCGGCGGCGAGGTTGACCTTGCCGGAGGCAAACTTGCCGATGCGAATCTTGGGGCCCTGCAGGTCGCCCATCACGCTGACCGTACGCCCATGCGCGCTGCTGGCCTGGCGCAGGGCATCGAGGCGGTTGCGGTGGTCATCCGCGGTGCCGTGGGAAAAATTGAGCCGCACGACGTCGATGCCGGCGGCGACGAGGCCCGACAGGGTCTGTGGATCGGAGGAAGCCGGTCCGAGGGTGGCGACGATCTTGGTGGCGCGTTGCATGGGAGGATGGGGAGGCCGCGGGGAAGGCTGATTCTATGCCTCCCCTGCGGCGCGCGCGTTACCCGCGCGTTACCCCTTGGCGCGCCGTTCCAGCATGTCGACGGCCGGCAGCACCTTGCCTTCGAGGTACTCGAGGAAGGCGCCACCTGCGGTCGATATGTAGGACACCTTGTCATAGATGTCGTACTTCTGGATGGCGGCGATGGTGTCGC
>CAYTFA010000026.1:0-11836 GCA_964436755.1 uncultured Rhodocyclaceae bacterium
TGGTGATTGGCGGTAGCGGCCTGAGCGACCAGAAGTACCTGGCTTCCGGTGAGGCGCTGGCCACGGTCAAGCGAATGGAGGCGATGCTCGAGGAACAAAAGCAGATCGAAGCGAAGATCGACGGGAGCCTGCGTACCGCCAACGAGGTATTGGCCGATACCCGGCGCCGCTTCACGGAAATTGAGGCAGCCCAGGAGCGGAATGCCAAGGGCTGGCGCGATACCCAGCTGCGGATGGAAGCGACAGACAGAAAGCTTGCCCAGAGCCTGGGGCTGTGGGACCTTTTGCTGGTGGTGATGGCGAGTGGTGCCACGGGGGCTGGGCTGCTGATACTCCACGACCGTCTCGCCGGCGGACGTCGGCCCGCCATCAGCAGCCCCCCGGTTGAATCGGAGCAGAAGCTGCGGCCATCGGCATCCGCATCAAGGGCAACAGAGGCACCCAGGATGGCCCAGCCGGTCGCGGCGGCACGGGCCGAGTCATCCCCACCAGGCCCCGCCCAGCCTGCGGGGGCTAAGACTTCTGTCCTGCCGCAGGCGACCCGGCCGGAAGCACCCGCTCCCGCTCAGGCAAGCATCACGGTGGCGAAACGGCCTCCCCCTGCCCCAATGCCGGCGCAGCCTCCCGTGGTGGCGGCTCCAGTTGCTGCTTCAGGCAAGCAATCGGAGACACCTCCAGCACCGCCGGCCAAGGCCGCTCACCCGGCGAAACCCCTGCGTCATCCGGCCCAGGACGACCTGCTGCCGACAACGCTTGCCGCTTCCCTCGGCCTGGGCGGGACCCATGCCGAAGCGATCAACCGTCTGTTGCCGGAATTCCCCAGTTTTGATGTCTGCGCATGGTTCGAGGCCTTCGAGTACCTGCGCGTCAATGAGGAACGCAAGGCGTTCGCTTCCCTCGCGCTTCAGCTCAACGAGCGACTGAACGTCGAATTGCCCGCCTGGGATTGTGACGTCAATGCCAGGTTGAGTTCACTGCTGGATTTTCCGCGCATCACGGATTTCCTGCAGACGCTTTGGCGCGCCAACGACCCGGCATTGACCCGTGCCTTTCTGGTCGACCTGCTGACCGACAATCGGGGTGGTACGCGCAATGGCTTCACCGAGGGCGCGGCGACCGACATTGCAGTACTGATCGGCATCCTCGATATCAATGCCGTGAATTGACTTCACTGCCCGGCGCTGGGGTCGCAGCACGGGCGAGGGCGCGTCGGTCAGCCGGCTGGTTCTGCCCAATCCAGCAGGGGTTGCCACTGCTCCACATCCTGTGCGGCGCGGCTCGGCGGCAGGTCGAAGATGCTCATGCCATGGGCAGCGGCTTGCACATACACCTGGGTGTCGCGCAGGTGTGCCACCACCGGCAGTCCGGTTCCCTCCAGGAATCGCTCGAGTTCAGCCGCGGCGCGGGTGCGCGCATCGACCCGCATCGCGACGATCGCGACGAAGGCTGCGTGCTTGCGGATTTCCTTTTCCTCGAACAAGCGATCGAGGAATTGCCGCGTCGCCAGGATGTCGAAAATCGAGGGCTGCAGCGGAACGATCACGCGCCGGACCAGTTTCAGCACATGCCCAAGCTTTTTGCCGTGCAGGCCGGCTGGCGTGTCGAGCACGACATGGGTGGTGTCCTTCGGCGGGCGTGCCGGCTGGTCGGATTCGAGATCCCAGCTGGCAATCCGTGGCAGGGCCGGCGAGCGCAGCTTGAGCCATTCGCGCGAGGACTGCTGACGGTCGATGTCGCCCAGCATCACGCGCCGGCCCTGGCGGGCAAAGTATCCGGCGAGATTGGTGGCGAGGGTGGATTTGCCGACCCCACCCTTGGGGTTGGCGATCAGGAATGTTTCCATGAGTGTGAACTTTATCACCGGGCCACGATTTCCCACCCGGAATATCCAGATGCAGATCAATTACAGCCGGCCATGCCCGGGACTAGGCTTTATGTTTTTGGAATTCTCAGCCGGGAGGGGTGGCCATGTTCCTGTTCGATCTGTTGTTTGGCAAGAAAAAGACCGCTGACGCGGGGAACCCGCCCTCGCCGATGCCGGCGCGGAGAGGGCCGGTTGCCAGCGCCCCGGGCACCACCATCAGCCACGATGCGGGGCTGATCGTGTCGCTCAAGGACGACCACCGGCGCCTGCTGGCCGGCTTCCAGTCGATCGCGGCCTCAAGCCTGGCCGGCAACCTGGCATCGGTGCAACAGCAGCTTGGTCAATTCCAGACCCTGCTGATGGACCACCTGCTGAAGGAGAACGTGCGGCTCTACGTCTATCTGGAACACGTGCTGAAAGACGATCCGGTGAGCCATGAAATGATGCATGGCTTCCGCCACGAGATGGACGCCATCGGCCGCGTGGTGGTCGACTTCCTGGGCAAGTACAAGGCAATCGCCAGCCATCCCGAACTGGCGGCGGCGTTTTCCACTGATCTGAAGGCGATCGGCGAGGCCCTGGTGGCGCGCATCAAGCGCGAGGAAGACATCCTCTATCCGATGTATTCCCCGCCTGCGTGATGCTGGTCAAGGCAGCAGGATGGTCGAGCCCGTGGTCTTGCGCGCGACGAGGTCGGTCTGCGCCTTCGCCGCGTCTTTCAGCGCATACGTCTGATTGACCTCGATCTTCACCTTGCCCGACGTGACGGCATCGAACAGGTCTCCCGAAATTGCAACGAGGTCCTTGCGCTGCGCGATGTAGGTGAACAGCGTGGGCCGGGTAATGAACAGCGATCCCATCTTGGCCAGCAAACCGAGGTCGAAGGGCGGTACCGGCCCCGACGCGGCGCCGAACAGCGCCATCATGCCCAGCGGCTGCAGGCATTCCAGCGAACCCATGAAGGTGTCCTTGCCGATCGAGTCGTACACGACGCGCACGCCACGGCCAGAGGTGATCTGCTTGACCCTCTCGGTGAAATTCTCGCGGGTGTAGATGATCGTGTGGTCGCAGCCGTGCGCCTTGGCCAGGGCGGCCTTCTCATCCGAGCTGACGGTGCCGATCACCGTGACGCCCAGCGCGCGCGCCCACTGGCAGACGATGAGGCCGACGCCGCCCGCGGCGGCATGGATCAGGATGGTGTCGCCGGGCTCGACCCTGCAGGTGCGGCGCAGCAGGTACTGCGCGGTCATGCCCTGCAACATCATCGCCGCGCCGGTCTTGAAGTCGATGGCATCGGGCAGTTTCACCAGGCGGTCGGCCGGGATGTTGCGCACTTCGGCGTAGGCACCGATCGGCCCGCCGGCATAGGCGACGCGGTCACCCGCCTTGACCTCGGTGACGCCGCTGCCGACCGCTTCGACCACGCCCGCCCCTTCGAGGCCGATGCCCGAGGGCATGGGCAGCGGATAGGCGCCGGTGCGGTGGTAGATGTCGATGTAGTTGAGGCCGACGGCGTGGTGGCGCACGCGCGCCTCGCCGGGCGCCGGGTCGCCGACGGCGACCTCCTCCCAGCGCAGGACCTCGGGACCGCCGGGAGCATGGAAACGGATTGCGTGGGGCATGGTCATCCTCTCAGGTGGTTGGCGTCGACCACCGCCAGCGCGGTCAGGTTGACGAGTCGGCGAACTGTAGCAGTCGCCGTGAGAATGTGCACGGGCTTCGCGGCGCCCAGCAGCACCGGCCCCACCGTGATGCCGTCACCCGAGGTGGCCTTGATGAGGTTGAAGGCAATGTTCGCCGCATCCACGTTGGGCATGATCAGCAGGTTGGCCTCGCCCTTGAGCCGGCAGTCCGGGTAGAGCTTTTCCCTGATTTCCTGCGAGAGGGCGGCGTCGCCGTGCATCTCGCCATCGACCTCCAGCCAGGGGGCGCGCTGCTCGATCAGGGCGCGTGCCGCCGCCATCTTCAGCGCGGACTCGGAGCGCACGCTGCCGAAGTTGGAGTGCGACAGCAGCGCCACCTTGGGTTCGACGCCGAAGCGCTTGACCTCCTTGGCCGCCATCAGGGTGATCTGGGCCACCTGTTCCGGCGAAGGGTTCTCGTTCACATAGGTGTCGCAGACGAACAGCGTGTGCTTGGGCAGCAGCAGCATGTTCATTGCCGCGAAGCAGTGCGCGTCGGCTTCGAGGCCGATCACGTCGGCGACGTGCTTGAGGTGCTGGGCATGGCGGCCGACCACCCCGCACAGCATGGCATCGACGTAGCCGCGCTTGAGCAGCATGGCGCCGATCAGCGTGGTGTCGGAACGCACCGCCTGCTTGGCCCAGCCCGGCGTCACGCCCTGGCGGCCCATGGTGCGGTGGTAGTCCTGCCAGAGTTCCTTGTAGCGCGGGTCGGAATCCGGGTTGACCACTTCGAAGTCGCGCCCGGCCTCGATGCGCAGGCCCGCCTTCTCGATGCGCATGGCGATCACGTCGGGGCGCCCGATCAGCACCGGCTGGGCTAGGCGCTCGTCGAGCACGGCCTGCACCGCGCGCAGCACACGCTCGTCCTCGCCCTCGCAGTAGATGACGCGGCGCGGCGCCTTCTTCGCCGCGGTGAATACCGGCTTCATGACGAAGCCCGAGTGGTAGACGAAGCTGTCGAGCCGGGCGCGGTAGGCGTCGAAGTCCTTGATCGGCCGGGTGGCGACACCCGACTCCTCGGCGGCCTTCGCCACGGCCGGGGCGATCTTGACGATCAGGCGCGGGTCGAACGGGCGCGGGATCAGGTACTCGCGGCCGAAGGCCAGCGTCTCGCCCCCGTAGGCCTGGGCCACGACGTCGGAGGCTTCGGCCTGCGCCAGCTCGGCGATGGCGCGCACGGCGGCCAGCTTCATCTGCTCGGTGATGGTCGTTGCCCCGGCATCGAGCGCACCGCGGAAGATGAAGGGAAAGCACAGGACGTTGTTGACCTGGTTCGGATAGTCCGAGCGGCCGGTAGCGATGATGGCGTCGTCGCGCACGCTCTTGACGTCCTCGGGGAGGATTTCCGGCGTCGGGTTGGCCAGCGCCAGGATCAGCGGGTTCGCTGCCATCTTCGCCACCATGGCCGGCTTCAGCACGCCGCCGGCGGAGAGGCCGAGGAAGACGTCGGCGCCTTCGATCACCTCGGCCAGCGTACGTGCGGCGGTCTTCTTGGCGTAGCGCGCCTTGATCGGATCCATCAGCGCGGTGCGGCCGTCATACACGACACCCTCGATGTCCGTGACCCAGATATTCTCGACGCGGACGCCGAGGTTCACCAGCAGCTCGAGGCAGGCCAGCGCCGCGGCGCCGGCGCCCGAGGTGACCAGCTTCACCTGGTCGACCTTCTTGCCGACCAGCGCGAGGCCATTGAGGATGGCGGCGCCGACCACGATGGCCGTACCGTGCTGGTCGTCGTGGAAGACCGGGATCTTCATGCGTTCGCGCAGCTTGGCCTCGACGTAGAAGCACTCCGGTGCCTTGATGTCCTCGAGGTTGATGCCGCCGAAGGTGGGCTCCATGGCCGCGATCATGTCGACCAGGCGGTCGGGGTCGTTCTCCGCCAGCTCGATGTCGAACACGTCGATGCCGGCAAACTTCTTGAACAGCACGCCCTTGCCTTCCATCACCGGCTTGCCCGCGAGCGGGCCGATGTTGCCCAGGCCCAGCACCGCAGTGCCATTGGTGACGACGCCGACCAGGTTGGCACGCGAGGTCAGCCGGCTGGCGGCGGCCGGGTCGTCGACGATGGCATTGCAGGCGGCGGCAACGCCCGGCGAATAGGCGAGCGCGAGGTCGCGCTGGTTGGTGAGGCCCTTGGTCGGCACCACGGCGATCTTTCCCGGGGTGGGAAACTCGTGGTACTCGAGGGCGGCGGCGGAGAGGTTCTCCTGTTCGCTGGACATGGCGGTCACCGTGCGGTCGGAACGAGCGGCGGATGATAGCCCGCCGTGCCTGACGCCACCATTACGGATATCCACGAGCCCCCTGCAGGCGGCATGGCACAATCGCCGCTCCCCTCCCGTCCGAGCCAGCCGCCATGCCCGCGATCATCGTCGTCGCCGTCGTTCTGCTCGCCATCCTGGCGATACTTTGGCTGCGCTACGTGCATTTGCGGCGCGACCGCTACATCCGCGAGTTCGCCCTGCCGCGCGGCCTTTACGACCGGTTGCGCAAGCGTCGGCCCGAACTCGAGGGGAAGGACTGCGCGTTGGTTGCGCGCGGCTTGCGCCAGTTCTTCCTTGCCTATCTGCACTCGGGACGCCGCTTCGTCTCCATGCCCTCGCAGCTCGCCGACGACCTCTGGCACGAATTCATCCTCTACACCAAGGCCTACGACGCCTTCTGCAAGCAGGCCTTCGGCCGCTTCCTGCACCACACGCCGGCCGTCGTGCTCGGCGCGGGAAAAACCGACAACGAAGGCCTGCGCCGCGTCTGGTGGCACGCCTGCAGGGAGGAGAACATCGACCCGGCCAAGCCGCAGCGCCTGCCGCTGCTGTTTGCGCTCGACGCCAAGTTCGGCATCGGCGACGGCTTCGTCTATGCCCCCGACTGCACGGCGCCGCGGCGCGCCGGCCAGGGCAACGTGCATTGCGGCGCCGACTTCGGCGACAGCTCGATCGACGGCGGCACCGACGGCTTCGGCGACGGAGCCGGCGATGGCGGCGGGGATGGCGGCGGCTGCGGGGGAGGCTGCGGCGGGGACTAAGGCCACGCCAGTGCCGGCAAAACTACAGACAATGCTCTGGAGAGCAATTCCGGTGGTAATCGCCACACTGACTGTTCTCACCGCTGCGGCATCGGGGTCTGCTTCGCGTCGCGACTCGGAATCACCGGCGCTGAAATGCATGGGTTGCGCCTATGCGATCGATCATGCAAGCTTGCTAAGTCATCTGCGCTCGCAGGCTGCGCGTCATTCGAGCGTTGCATCCGAGGACGTTGCGTATCAGCGCGGGGACTTCGAGCAGAGATGGCACCAACTGCTCAGGCCGGCAAT
This sequence comes from uncultured Rhodocyclaceae bacterium, assembly GCA_964436755.1. Classification (GTDB taxonomy): domain Bacteria; phylum Pseudomonadota; class Gammaproteobacteria; order Burkholderiales; family Rhodocyclaceae; genus Sulfuritalea. The sequence goes on from CAYTFA010000026.1 coordinate 6,866, forward strand.
TCGGAGGATCGAGGCCGAATACGAAGCCGAACGGGCGGAAGACGTCCGCAGCGGAAGAGTGGAATACTCGAGATTCACGAACTTGTACGCCACCTATGCTGAACGGCTCCGTTTCGCGGCGGAGTTGTCGCGTCGCCTTGCCGCCGACGGATACGGCGGGGAGTTGCCCTCCGAAGACTGCCGTCCGATACCAGTAGCGAGCCTGGAGCGGAGCGCTTGTCTGCTAGACAAGGCAACCGGCCTGCGCGGCACCCGAGCCCAAGCCGCCTACCTTGCGGCGATTGCCGAGCCCGGCGTGCCGCTGGCGCTCCGCATCGACTATGGCATCTTTCTGAAGCGAAATGGCCGGCTCGAAGAGTCGGTTCAGATCTTGCAAGCTGTCGCAAGCGAGGCGCAGCGCAGGGGCGACAAGCCGGTTGCCGCGCACGCCTTGCACAATATGGGGAATGCACTTGCGGATCTCGACAGGCTGGTTCCCGCGGTTGCCGCCTACGAAGCTGCCATCGACCTGTTGCGCAAGAGTGCGCATGGGTTCCCAGACTACTGGATCGACTTGTCGACCACCTTGAACAACTACCATACCGTTCTGCTCGATCTCGGTCGCGATACCGATGCGGAATCCGTACTGCGCGAGGCATTTCGAATTCGCCTCCGCTTGGCCTCGGCCAGCCCCGAGACCTATCTTCCGAATCTTGCCGTCACCCTGACCAATTTTGCGCTGCTCAGGGAAACGCAGGGGCGCTATGGGGATGCGGTTCTTGCCGCCGAGCTGGCCACCGGGATCTATCGCCGCCTGGAAGCAGAGTCTTATCCAGCGAGCGACCTGGAGCTTGCGCGAACGCTTCTCTCGCTGGCCCATTACTACCTCCAGGACGGCAACCCCGGGCAGGCAGAGGCCGCTGCGCGCGAAGCTGCGTCGGCATACCGAACGTTGTTACGTCGCGACGTACCTTTGCATGCCGAACGGGCGGCCGCTCTGAGCCTGCTTGCCGGATTGCGCACCCGCCCTGGCGGAATGGCAGCTGCCGCCGAAAACCTCGACGATTCAATATCGACGCTTCGATTCCTTGCGGCGCGGGACCAGAAGACATTTTGGCCCGCATTGATCACGTCGTTGGCAAACCTGACCAAAGGCCTCGCTGCCAAGAGGGCGCCTCGCCAGCCGACGCTCTAGGCAATCCAAGTCGCTCACTTACGTCTTTAGTGGCTAGCGGAACACCACCGTGAAGATGAAGTCTGGTGCGACGTCTATGGATCGTGGCTTGGAACGCCATAGCCAAACAGCAACCTTCGCCGGCAATCCGTCGAGCCGAATCCCATCGATGGGGGGCGTGGAAGGGCTCATGTTGTTGCACCCCCCTGGATATCCGCAGTTGTTACCTCTGTGGATGAACTGCGGATTGGCATAGGGTTCCGCAGGCGCATCGGTCTTGGTCACGTTGAGTGAGTCAGCGTACGAAACATAGATGTAGGGCAATCCCATGTCGCGCGCGTTGTATGCGATCAGGTCAAATTCAGGCTTCTGACGCCGGGCGATGCACGAAGCAGAATAACTGGCCTCTGCCCGCGATTCCTTGGGCCACCATGTAAGACTCTGCGGCAAACATGTCAGGTCGAGCTTGACTGCCTCGGCATTGGAAATGCCGCGAAACCAATCGTTGAACTCGGGAGCCACCAGAAGGAACGGATTCAGAATGAACCTGGATTCTTCCGACGGACCATCAATGCTGGAAATACCCGCTCCGAAACGAAACTGCCCCTCGATTCCCCACCAAGGCGCCAGATCCTCGACCTGCCCAAAGACGTCTTCGGATGGAGCGTACTCCCCGACCAGCAGCTCGGGATGTTTCATGACTTCCACCGAGCGCATCTGAAGCACCTGCGCCTTGGTCAGCCCGTCCAGTTCGTGCGGCGCTTCTATCGATATATCGACGTGATCCAACCGGGCGGCGGTTCCGGTAGCAAGCCGGTATGTTCTGGCGGGTTCGGGTCCGGCCGCCGCCACAGTGGCCCGAGGCGGCTCGGCTGACGAATGCTCATGGCTAACGTAGAAGGCAACGCTTGCGACCAAAAGAAGCAGCAGGACCAGAATGCGCAGCATGGCGAGTCAATCAGCGAGCTCAGGCGAACAGAATACACCAATGTCCTGCCCGCGGCGGAAGCCGCACTGATGAATGCGCCAGCGGACGCTCAGAACGTACCCGGATATGCGCCGCCGTCGAGCAGCCAGTTCTGCCCGGTGATGAAGCCGGCCTGGGCGGAGCACAGCCAGGCACATGCCGCGCCGAACTCGGCGGGATCGCCGATGCGACCCGCGGGGATTGTTGCGATGCGCTCGGCCAGCACCTCTTCGTAGGGCAGCTTGCGCGCCTTGGCCTGGGCGCCGATCACCGATGCGATGCGGTCGGTGTCGAAGAATCCGGGCAGCAGGTTGTTGATCGTCACGTTGTGGACAACGGTCTTGCGCGCGAGACCGGCGACGAAGCCGGTGAGGCCGGAGCGCGCACCGTTGGAAAGGCCGAGCACGTCGATCGGCGCCTTCACGGCGCCTGAGGTGATGTTCACGATGCGGCCGAACTTGCGCGCGATCATGGCGTCGACCGTGGCCTTGATCAGCTCGATCGGCGCCAGCATGTTGGCATCGAGCGCGGCAATCCAGTCCTCGCGCGACCAGTTGCGGAAATCGCCGGGCGGGGGCCCGCCGGCATTGTTCACCAGGATGTCCGGCTGGGGGCAGGCGGCCAGCGCGGCGGCGCGGCCTTCCGCCGTGACGATGTCGGCGACGACGGCCGTCACGGCAACGCCGGTCGCCGCGCGAATCTCGGCAGCGGTGTGCTCCAGGGCTTCGCGCCCGCGCGCCACCAGCGTCACGCTCACTCCTTCGCGTGCCAGCGCGAACGCACAGCCGCGACCGAGGCCCTTGCTCGAGGCGCACACCAGCGCGCTCCGTCCCTTGATGCCGAGATCCATGGTCAGCCTTTCAGGAATTCGATGACGAGCGAGTTGAAGCGCCGGGCCTGCTCGATGCACGAGATGTGCGAGGCGGAGGTGATCACTTCGAGTCGCGAACCGGGGATCGCCGCGGCGATCGCCTCGCTGGCCGCCGGCGGCGTGCCCGGGTCGTCGGCACCGGCGATCACCAGCGTCGGCGCCGCGACGGCGCCGAGGCGGGCCGTGATGTCGAGGCTGCGGATCGCGCCGGCGCAGCCGATGTAGCCCGCCGCGGGAGTTGCCGCGATGAGCGCGCCGATGCGCGCCATCACATCGGGATGTGCGGCGCGGTAGCCGGGCGTGAACCAGCGGCCGAGCGTGGCGTCCACCAGCGCGGCGCAGCCGCTCCCGCGAGCCAGGGCGATGCGTTCCTCCCAGACGGCGCCGGCCTCGGCCGGCACGCGACTCGTGGAGCTGGCAATCACCAGCCGCTGCAGGCGCGCGGGATGCGCCAGCGCAAAATGCTGGCCGATCATGCCGCCCATCGAGAGGCCTACGAAGTGCGTGCGTTCTATGCGCAGCGCGTCGAGCAATCCGGCCAGGTCGGCGGTGAGCTGGGCGAATGTGTAGGGGCCGTCCGGTGCACTACTGGCACCGTGGCCGCGCGTGTCGTAGCGCAGTACGGTGAAGTCCGCAGCCAGCGCCTCGGCGAGCCCGTCCCAGAGCGTCAGGTCGGTCGAAAGGGAGTGCGAAAGCGTGACCCACGGGCCCGCGCCCTGCACGTCGTAGCGAACGGTGATGCCGTTGATTTGCGCGAATTGCATCAGGCAGCCTCCAGCTTGGCGACGGAAAGCGCCAGCCACTTGATGCCGGCGGCGCCGAAATTCACCTGCACGCGGGCATCCGAGCCGCCCCCCTCGGCATTGAGGATGACGCCGAGGCCGAACTTGGGATGCATCACGCTCTGCCCGATGCGGAAGCCGGCGCCGCGCGGCGATTCGGCCCGGCGCGGCCCGCCGTAGGCCGGCGGTGTCGGGACCGAGAATGCCGACGCTGCGGAAGCGCGCACGCGCAGGTACTTGAGCAGATCCTCGGGGATTTCTTCGATGAAGCGCGAGGGCAGGTTGTAGCGTGTCTGGCCGTGCAGCATGCGCGTCTGGGCAAAGCACAGGTAGAGCCTCTGGCGCGCGCGGGTGACCGCCACGTACATCAGGCGGCGCTCCTCCTCCAGCCCCTTCTCCTCGACGATGCTGTTTTCGTGCGGGAACAGGCCTTCCTCGAGTCCGCAGATGAAGACCACGTTGAACTCCAGCCCCTTGGCCGAATGCACGGTCATGAGTTGCAGCGCATCCTCGCCCTCGCCGGCCTGATGTTCTCCGGCCTCGAGCGCGGCGTGGGCAAGGAAGGCCACCAGGTCGGCCGACAATTCGCCTTCGGCACCCGGCGTGCCCTCCTCGGCAACGAAGCTGCTCGCCGCGTTGACGAGTTCGTCGAGGTTGGCCAGCCGCTCCTGGCCTTCCTTCTCGTTTGCATAGTGCTCACGCAGGCTCGACAGCTCGAGCACATGCTCGACCAGCTCGGGCAGCGGCAGTCGGGCCGCCTCGCGCAGGCGCGCGATCAGGGCCGCAAAGGCGGCGAGCTTGATTCCGCCGGCACCACCGACATCGCCGATGGCGGCATGCAGGCTGCCGCCGCGGACCCTGGCGGCATCCTGCAACTGCTCGACGCTGCGGGCGCCGATGCCGCGCGTCGGGAAGTTCACCACGCGGGCGAAGGCCGTGTCGTCGTCGGCATTGGCGATCAGGCGCAGGTAGGCCAGCGCATGCTTGATCTCGGCGCGCTCGAAGAAGCGCAGGCCGCCATACACGCGGTAGGGCAGGCCGGCGTTGAACAGCGCATGCTCCAGCGCCCGGCTCTGCGCATTGCTGCGGTAGAGCAGGGCGATCTCGGCGCGAGCATGGCCGTCGTTGGCCAGGGCCTTGACCTCCTCGACGATGAAGCGCGCCTCGTCGCCGTCGGAATACGACTCGTGCACGCGGA
>CAYTFA010000027.1:0-11785 GCA_964436755.1 uncultured Rhodocyclaceae bacterium
GCTTCGTCGTAGCGCTTCTGCATCCGCAACGCGTTGCCGAGGTTGTTTCGGTAGTTCGGTACTGCCGGTGCGAGGGCGGCTGCTTCGGCGAACAGGGCTTCCGCGTCGTCGGCGCGCCCCAGGTTGAACAGCATGATGCCGAGATTGTTTCGGGTATCGGCGTCGTTCTCCCGCATGGCGATGGCCTTGCGGTAGCTGGCCTCCGCCTTGGTCCAAAGTGCACGGCTTTCGAGGAAGCGCGCAAACTTGAGATGGGGTTCGGCGTCGTCGCCGGCAAGACCCGTTGCCCGCTCGTAGGCTGCCTCGGCCTCGTCCGGGCGTCCGCTATCCGCCAGCAGCATGCCGAGGTTGGTCCAGCCGACCGCGTTCGCGGGTTCTGCCGTCAGCGCCTCGCGCAGCCGGGCCTCCGCTTCGGCGAGATTGCCTGACTGGAATGCGGCCTGGGCCGCGTCGAACAGGGGGCCGGCAGACGGTGCCACGGCGTCGGCCATCGCTGACACCGGTGGTTCGGAGATGAGTTCGGCAGTAATCGGATGATCGAGCACGGGCTGGAAGAGCGAGGGTGGATTCTTCGCCCAGAGGCGGAGTGCATCGGTGACGCGCTGGACGGTGTCGGTCCAGGAGGTGGCGGCACGGGGCTGGCGGAACAGGCGCATCACGCCGGGATACCAGGGGGAATCCTCGCGCTCGAGCAGCCAGCGCCAGTCGGTGCCGAAGCCGGGGACGAGCATCCAGACGGGCTTGCCCAGGGCGCCGGCGACGTGGGCGGCGGCGGAGTCGACGGTGATGACGAGGTCGAGCTGGGCAATGATGGCGGCGGTGTCGGCGAAGTCCTCGATGTCGCTGCCCAGATGGGTGAGCGGCTGGCCGGCCGGCGGGTTGTGCGCCTCGTCCTCACCCTGGCCCTTTTGCAGGCTGACGAAGGAGAGGCCGGGGACCGACCAGAGGGGGGCGAGGACGGAGAGGTCGGACAGGGAGCGGTTGGCGTCGTTCTTGTGGTCGGGGTTGCCCTTCCAGACGAGGCCGATGCGCGGACCGAGGGCGGGATCGGGCAGGCGGGGCTGCCATTTTTCGATGCGCTCGGGCAGGGCCCAGAGGTAGGGCAGGGTGTTCGGAATGTTCTCCAGTGTCGTCCCCAGCCGGTACGGCAGGCTCAGCGGAAAGCACCAGTAGTCGTGCCGCGGCATGGTCGAAACGTCGGCCGTCACGGCGTCGATGTCGAGCGCGGTGCCGAGTAGCGGCACCAGCGCCTTCGGTTCCACGAACGTCAGCCGCTTGAGACCCTGGGCCTTGAGCATGGGGGCGTAGCGGACGAACTGGATGTTGTCGCCGGCGCCCTGCTCGAGGACGACGACGAGGGACTTGCCGGCGAGGGGTTCGCCCTGCCACTGGGGGAAGTCGAAGGGGGGCTGCATGGCGCGGCGCGCCTTGTTGTCGGGGAAGTGCCGCGCCTCGTGCCATGGCCATCCCTCGGCAAGGCGGCCGAGCGTCAGCAGCATCAGCCCAAGGTTGAGCTTGGCGTCGGTGGCGTCCTCGCGCAGTTCGATGGCCCGGTGGTACTGCGCTTCGGCCTCGTCGAGCCGGTTCGTGTGCTGCATGAGGATGCCGAGATTGCTGTGGGCATCGGCGAAGTCGGGATTGAGTTCGAGCGCGCGGCGATAGGCGGCGTGCGCTTCGTCGATCTTTTCGGCCTCATGCAGCAGCACCCCGAGGTTGTTGTACGCGGTCGCATCATCCGGCTTGAGTTCGAGCGCGCGGCGGTAGGCATGCTCGGCATCCTCGAGCTTGCCCTGATGCTTGAGGGCGTTGCCGAGGTTGCTATGTACGTCGGCGAAGTCGGGATTGATCTCCAGCGCACGACGCAGTGCCGCCTCCGATTCGGTGTACAGCTCCTCGTCGAGCAGCAGGATGCCGAGATTGTTGTAAGCCTCGGTGAATTCGGAGTTGAGCTCGATGGCGCGACGGTACGCCGCCTCGGCCTCGCTGATCGCGCCGGTCTCCTTGAGCAGGATGCCGAGGTTGTTGAATGCCTCGGCCAGTCCCGGATCGAGCTCGATGGCCTTGCGGTAGGCGGCTTCCGCTTCCGCGATGCGGCCATCGGCTTTGAGCAGGTTGCCAAGCTGCAGGCGGAATTGCGCATTGTCCTGGGCGAGCGCAATGGCGCGCAGATAGGAAGCCTCCGCCTCGTTGCGGCGTCCGGCAAGGGCATGCAGGTTGCCGAGATTGTTGTGGAAGCTCGATTCATCCGGCTGCAGCGCGATGGCCTGGTCGAAGGCGGCCTTGGCCTCGTCCAGGCGGCCGGTCACCTGCAGCAGGTTGCCAAGGTTGTTCCAGCCGCCGGCATCATCCGGAACGCCTGAAAGAAAGCGGCGCAGGATCTGCTCCGCTTCCTCGAGCCGCCCATCCTCGTAGGCGGCAAGGGCCGCAGACAGCGGGTCCTCGTCCGGCGGCGGCGTCGTTGTCGGGGTGGGCGCGAGCGGTACGGTGGCCACCACCTGGGGCAGCGCGTTGCCGCCATCCAGCACGGGGAGGGCAAGGGGAGGCGGCGACGCGGCCCACTGGCGGAGTGCATCGGCGATGCGCTGGACGGTGTTGGTCCAGGAGGTGGCGGCACGGGGCTGGCGGAACAGGCGCATCACGCCGGGATACCAGGGGGAATCCTCGCGCTCGAGCAGCCAGCGCCAGTCGGTGCCGAAGCCGGGGACGAGCATCCAGACGGGCTTGCCCAGGGCGCCGGCGACGTGGGCGGCGGCGGAGTCGACGGTGATGACGAGGTCGAGCTGGGCAATGATGGCGGCGGTGTCGGCGAAGTCCTCGATGTCGCTGCCCAGATGGGTGAGCGGCTGGCCGGCCGGCGGGTTGTGCGCCTCGTCCTCACCCTGGCCCTTTTGCAGGCTGACGAAGGAGAGGCCGGGGACCGACCAGAGGGGGGCGAGGACGGAGAGGTCGGACAGGGAGCGGTTGGCGTCGTTCTTGTGGTCGGGGTTGCCCTTCCAGACGAGGCCGATGCGCGGACCGAGGGCGGGATCGGGCAGGCGGGGCTGCCATTTTTCGATGCGCTCGGGCAGGGCCCAGAGGTAGGGCAGGGTGTTCGGAATGTTCTCCAGTGTCGTCCCCAGCCGGTACGGCAGGCTCAGCGGAAAGCACCAGTAGTCGTGCCGCGGCATGGTCGAAACGTCGGCCGTCACGGCGTCGATGTCGAGCGCGGTGCCGAGTAGCGGCACCAGCGCCTTCGGTTCCACGAACGTCAGCCGCTTGAGACCCTGGGCCTTGAGCATGGGGGCGTAGCGGACGAACTGGATGTTGTCGCCGGCGCCCTGCTCGAGGACGACGACGAGGGACTTGCCGGCGAGGGGTTCGCCCTGCCACTGGGGGAAGTCGAAGGGGGGCTGCATGGCGCGGCGCGCCTTGTTGTCGGGGAAGTGCCGCGCCTCGTGCCATGGCCATCCCTCGGCAAGACGGCCCGCGGCCAGCAACAGCAGGCCGAGGTTGGTCTTGGCGTCGGTGAAGTCCGGCCGGATTTCCAGTGCGGTGCGGTAGGCCGCCTCGCCTTCTGCCAAGCGGCCCATCTGCTTGAGCAGGTTGCCGAGATTGTTGTGCGCCTCGGCGTACTCGTCGTTCAGTTCGGTGGCCCGGCGGAAGGCTGCTTCCGCCTCGTCGTAGCGGCGCATTTCGCTGAGCAGGATGGCCAGGTTGTTATAGACATTGGCCTCCTCCGGGTCGATTTCCAGGGCACGCCGGAATTCGGTTTCGGATTCCTCGAAGCGGCGGAAATTCTTCAGCAGATTGCCGAGGTTGTTGTGCACATCGGCGAAGTCGGGTTTCAGTGCGGCCGCGTGAGTCAGAAGCGGCGTGGCTTCGGCGAATCGTTCCTCATCGATCAGCAGGATTCCCAGGTTGTTGTTTGCCTCGGCGAAGTTCGGGTTCAGTTCGATGGCACGGCGGTACGCTGCTTCGGCATCCGCGATGCGCTGATCCTCCTTGAGCAGGAGTCCGAGGTTGTTCCATGCTTCCGCATAGCCCGGATTGAGTTCGAGCGCGTGCCGGTAGGCCGCTTCGGCCTCGACTAGTCGCTTGGTCCGCTTGAGCACATTTCCGAGGTTGCTGCGGGCATCGGCAAGGTCGGGTTTCAACGCGATGGCTCGCCCGAACGACGCCTCGGCCTCGGCGAAACGCTCGTCGTCGAGGAGCAGGATGCCGAGGTTGTTGTGCGCTTCCGCGAACTGCGGATCGAGCTCCAGCGCACGCCGGTAGCACGCCTCCGCTTCCGCGGTGCGCTCGGCATCCTTGAGGAGGATGCCAAGGTTGTTGTGGGCGAGAGCGTACCCGGGCGCGAGCTTCAGCGCCTGGCGAAAGGATTTCTCCGCGTCCTCGGCCCGTCCCTGTTCCTTCAGCAGTTGGGCGAGTGCGGCATGGTGCGCCGGTTCCGAGGGGCCGAGGCGAATGGCGTTTCGGTACGATTTCTCCGCGTCGGCGCTGCGTCCGGTCGCCCGCAACAGGTTGCCGAGGTTGGCGTGGAAGTCGGCGAACTTCGGCTCCAGGGCGATTGCCTTGCGGTAGGCCGCCTCGGCATCGGCGGCACGACCGGCATCCGAGAGCAGGCTGGCGAGGTTGTTCCACGCGGCGGCATTCCCCGGGTCGCCGGCGAGGGCGTCGCGCAGCAGTTTTTCGGCTTCATCCCGCCGGCCGGCGAAGTAGGCGGCATGGGCGCCCTGAAGGAGGGCGTCAACGTTCGACGGACGTGCTTTGCGCGGGGCGGCCATCGCCGAAGAATACGTCAAGCGCGATGGCCTCCGCTATACTTTCATCATCCGTTCCGTTCCGTTCGTCGGGTTCCCCCGCCGGGAAGGCGCCATGTCCAAGCCATCGATTTCCGCCCGCACGGCGGCCCTGCTGATCTTTCTCGTGGTCCTCGTTGCGGCGGCGGGTGCCTATCTTTTCCACGTCCAGCGTAACGCGCCGGCGCGCAGCGAGGATGGCTGCAACCTCCACGAACGGCCCTGCAGCGCGCCGATTCCGGGAGGCGGTCGCGCTACGTTGGGCATGCAGCCGCGGCCGCTCGGCTTCGGCAAGCCATGGAAGCTGTCGCTTACCCTGGAAGAGACCACCGCCGAAAAGGTCGAAATCGATTTTTCCGGCCAGAAACAGCCGGCGAGCTTCAACCGGGTGACGTTGGTCAAGGGGGAAGGCGGGCGCTTCGACGGCGAGGCAACATTGCCCTCCTGTGTTTTCGAGCCCATGGATTGGCAGGCGACTGTGCTGATTGGCGAGGGCGCCGATGTGCGCAAAGTGCCTTTCCTGTTCGGGGCGGATCCGACGATGCGTCCGAAGGGCGAACCACGCAAGGAGCTCGCGGCGGCACCGGGCGGCGGCTCGGCGATGCTGCGCGGCGCCGACGGACCCTTCGGCCCGCAGCAGACAAAGGGTTTTGCCACGGTCCTCTTCTTCAGCTATTCGCGAATTCCGGCCGAGTGCCCCCAGCCCCTGGCCGTTGTCGATGCCGCTCTGGCAAAACTTTCGGCCGACGAGCGGGGCAAGGTCATGGCGGTGCTGATTTCCCTCGATCCGGATGGCGACAGCCCCGAGAAGCTGCAGCCGCAATTGCAGGCCCGCTCGCCGAGCTACCGTGTCGCGACCGGCGCCGATGCCGACCTCATTGGTGCCGCGAAGCTTTACGGCGCATCCTTTGTGCGGCGCCCGCCTGGTCCCGACGGCAAGCCGCGCATCGACCACTCGGCGGTATTCTCCATCCTCGACCCAACTGGCCGCCTCGTCGGCCAACTTGCTTCGCAAGATTCAGACAAACTGGCTGCGGAGTTGCGCAAGGCGCTGGGTACCGCCACTCCGGCACCGGCGCCCGCCCCCAAGTAGTCTTCAGTAGCCTTCGCGGATGAAGATCGCGCCGCGCTTGCTGCTGCTGCCGGCGATGCCGAACGCCGCACGCGCCGTCGGGTCGCGATCGTAGTTGGCGCCGCACCACTTTCCGCTGAGGTAGGGCATCGCCGCTGATGTGCCGCCGGCGATGCTCTGGCAGTTGGTGGGTGAGCCGCTCGAACCGAGAACCGCCACCACGTCGACGCTGCCGCTCGTCGCGGCGGCGGGCTTCGTCAGCGTGATCGTACCGGCGCCGGCGGCGGTCGCGCTTACGGCGATGGGGCCGGTGTAGGTCGTCAGGCCACCCTGCTTGTTGCCCAGGGTGACGTTGCCGGCGGCAAGCGTGGTGCAGCTGTCCGCGGCATTGAGCACGAAAGCGCTGCCGTTCCAGTATTGCAACTGGAAAGGCATGGCAAGATCGATACGGTCCGAGCCATAGGCGTTGAGCAGGCGCAGCCGGCCATAGCGGAATTCGCTGCCGGAGTCGAAGGCTACCGACGTCGCCGACAGGGTGCCGCTGATGCAGGTCGGATTGCCCGTGATCACCGGCGACGTGGCGCAGTTGGCCGGGGTCGGAGAACCTGCTTCGCTGTAGTCGTCGAGTTGGATGGCCAGTGTGACGGCGGCGGTGTAGGCCGCCTGCGGCGTAGTCGGGTTTCGATACAGCATCAGTTTGTCGGTGGCGCCGAAGGCCAGCGTGCCCGTGCCGTTGTTGGCGGACGTTAACGTTGCGTTCCCTGTTTGGGTGGCGAGGTTGGTGCCGTCCCAGCCAGGCGTGGCAGCACCCAATGCGTAAGTGGCGGTGAAGCGGGAAACGGATGGCGCCGTGCCGCCCTGACGCTGGATGGCGCAGGTCTGGGTCGGCGCCGTGCAGGTAGCGCTCGAGTAGGCGAGCGGCGTCGCCAGCTTCCAGATGCCGCCGCTGCCGACCACGCCCAGGTAATCCGCCGTCTTCACCGGACTCGCTGCACCGTTCATGGCCGTGACGGTCACGCTGGGTGCCGTCACGTACCCAAATGGCTGGCCGAGGTAGGTGAACGACCGGGTGGCGCAGGCGGACCCCATCGTCTGCAACAGCGGGGTATTCAAGGCGAGCTGGTAGCTTGCCGGAACGAAGCGTCCGGTATTGATCGTCGTGTTGGAGCCGAAATAGCGTTGGCTCTTGGTCGAGTCAGACGCGTCGACGATGGCGAAGGTGCGATCCTCGACGTCCCAGGTGAATGCGCCCGCCTCGCTGTAGGACGCCGTGCTGGTGGATAGTGCGCCGCTCGCTGCGTTCCAGCTGGTGACCGAGAATGTACCCGGCGAACAGGAATAGCCATTCGTGTCGCAATAGGTCTGGTTCGGTAGCAGCAGGTGTCCGGGCAGGATTGTCGGGCTGCCGGAATAGTTGGTGGTGGTGACGTTGGCGGCGTTCTTCCCGGTCAGGCCTGAAACCGAAAACTGCTTGCCGGCGGCGTGCACGTTCCCACCCGTGGCGCCGATATTGCTGAGGGTTCGAGTGTTGCCGGCGGTTATCCAGTCCGCGTCCCGGGCGGCCGCAGTGGAGGTGTCGATGTAGGACGGTCGGATCGCAAACAGGTCGCTTGCACAGCCGTAGTTGCCGTTGGCGCCTCCCGTGCCGGTGTCCACGACCTTGACGCGGACCCGCTGGTAGGCGTTGGCTATCGTGGGGTCGATCACGAAGCGGCCGCTGGCAAGCGTGATGTTCTGCGTGTAGAACGCTGCGGGCTGGGTGGTGGCATAGCAGCCGTAGGAATCCGGGCTGCCGGTTTCACCCGATGCGTCCCACAACTCGACGCGCGCCGGCCGGTTGGATGAGGTATCGACGGCGGTGCGCGGCGGATTGATGGCGGAAATCGCCACCGATCCGGAACTCGCCGAGAACGCCTGGCCGGCGATCTTGGTCTTGATCGGCCCGGCCAGCGTGGATGTCGGCAGGCTGGACTCGTAGGCATTGAACCAGCCGATCACGGCACCACAGATCGTACAGGGGCGCAGCGCGCCCATGCGGTCGAGCCCGGAGCTTTCATTGAGGTACATCGAATACACCTCGTTGTCCGGCAGCGCACGGTCGAAAATCTTGATCTCGTCGATGCTGCCGCTCCAGTAGCGCCCGGTGGCCTGCGAATTTTCGCCGATGTAGAGCGGGTAGGTGTTGGTGCCTATCGTCGTGGCAAGGGGAGCGGAGTTCGTCATCACACCGTTGACGAATATCTTGATCGTGGCGCCATCGTAGGTGCCGACGACGTGGTACCACTGGCCGGGTACCGGCACCACGCCGGAGTTGAGGTCGGCATTGCCGCAGCCGGCATTGAAGCCAAATGTGAAGGCGTTCGCCGTGGTGTAGCCGTTGGCACTCGGCGAAATGCTGCAGCCGCCATTGAGGTGCAATCGGTAGGTGGTGTCGCCCTTCGCGAGAATGGCTTCCCAACTCTTGAACGCCGCCGACGTATGGCGCACCCAGGCGGCGACGGAGACATAGTTCTGGTTGAGTATCGCCGCGTTCGCAACGCGGATGTACCCGCTGGTGCCGTCGAAGCTTTTCGCCGTGCAGAGCACCCCGGCGATGCCCGAAGTGACTCCGCCGAACGGCTGGCCGTGCAGTGCGTTGCCGCTGGAGTCGAGCACGGAGTTGGCGCCTGCAGAAGAGCATTCGTCGAAGCGGTACTCGGCGATGGGTGCCGTTGGCCGGTAGAAGCGGATCGCCGTATAGGCCAGCGAGGTGATCGAACTCATGTCCACGAGGTCGTAATCCGTCGTCGACAATTGCCAGCCGACCTGGCCCGTACCATGGCTGAAATTGGCGATATCCTTGTACTGATAGACGTAGTCGCCGTTCTCGTAGAGGATGATCTGCACGTTGAAGAGACTGCTGCCGCTGTTCCATTCCGGCATCTGCGACCAGGTTACGACGAAGTAGCGGTAGGGGCTGGTACCCAGCATCTGGTAGGTGACCTTGCCGCTGCCCGGGTAGCCCGGACAGCCCGTTCCCCCTTCTGCCGCCGAATTCGGGCAGAAGTCGGCGCCATAGATGCGCATGGTCGTGTTCATGTTCGCATTCGGGTAGGGGTAGGGGTAGGTCGGCGGCGGTCCGACCGTTTGCGTGCCATAGCCGCAATAGTTGTTGGTACCGAAATGCAGCCGCCCGTTCGACATGATGCGGACCTGCGAGTAATTGGTCACCGTGCCGCCGGTGCTGTAGAAGGGAAAACTGAATCCGATATTGATGGGTGCGGTGCCGTCGTCATCGCCCGGTGCGGAATTCCACGCGGCGCACTGGGCCGCGCCACCCCAAGTCACTTCGGTATGGCCAACGTTGCTGATCCAGCTGTAGGTGGTGGGGGCGTAGCCATACGAAGCCGCGTTGGCCTGCCAGGCTGCCAGCAGCGCGAGCATGCCGAACGCGCAGGCCAAACACTGTACTGCGCGGCCGGCCATGCTGGCGATCCGCCTGGTGGAGGTGAGGAAGAAGACTGCATTCATGTCATGTCCCTCGCGGGTTGGCGCAGCGGACACCGCGCCCATCAGAATTCGACAAAGCTGCCTACCATGCGTTCGACGCGGCCCACCGTCCCGATGGAGCCGCCCAGGGTGCCGGTCGAGCTCACGTAGAAAATATAGCGTGTGGTGCCGCCCTCGTCGTGGGTGGTCAGCGCGCAGCTTACCGTCACCGCAACACCATCGATGGTCAGCGCGGTCGAGGCTGCCGGGCAGGCCGTTGCCGGGGCCTTCAGGTTGTACAGCGCCCACTCCATGCCGGCGCGCGCCGCCAGGTAGGCGCGATTTCCCTGCACGTCCTGGGCGGCCGTCGCGTTCTGCAAAGTGGACATGCTGACCATAAAGGCGCCAAGCAGGGCCAGGATCACCAGCAGGAAGATCGCGGTCGGGAGCGAAAATCCACGTTGGTGCTTCATGGCGAGTTGTCCAGATGCACCTGGTTGTAGAGGCTGACTGCTTCGCCGGAGGTGATGTTGTTCATCTCAAGGGAGATCGACACAAGGCCTTGGCGTCCAGTAACGCTGCCTGCACCCGGCGGCTGATAGACGATGCTGCATCTACTGACGTTTGTAGCCAGCGTGGACGCCGTCGCACCGGCGACCATCGCGGCGCACGTCGCCGGCTGGCTCCAAGCGGTGGTGCGCGCAGCAATGGTGCGTGAATAGCGGAACAGCGTGCCGCCGTTGCAATAATAGGCCGCGACCTGCTCGGCCGAACTCAGCACCTGGAAGCGGTTGGCGGGCGAGGCGCTGGGGAAGGCCTTGCGCGTGAAAATCGTCGCCCCGGCGGCGACGAAGGATAGCTTGGTGGTGTTCGCCGTATCGCCCGCGCCAACTCCCCCTGCGGCGATCTGTATCGCATTGGTACCCGCATAGGCATTGCCGCTCGTGCTGCCGTCGTTGTAGACGACGACGATATCGCCGGCGGCGAGTTGGTCGCTGGCGGGAAGTGTTGCGTTCGTACCGAGCATGTCGAAGCTGGCATCGGTTGTGCTGAAGTCGAGGATGTCCCCGGCGCTTGCTGCGGTTTGGTCGGCGCGATAACGTGCCCCCGTCTTGACCGGCATGAACTCGATGCACTGGTCGGAGCCGTTGGTCGGGTTGCGCGGCGTGTTGGCAAGCGAGCGCCGCAAGTCGCGCGCCATGCGGCGTACGGCGGTATCGGCGACGTCGCTGAGGTCGGCGCGGCGGGCCATGTCGAAATAGCTGTCAATGGGTCCGCGAATGAAAACGGCGACGATGCCCGCAAGAATTCCGGTGATGACGATGACCACGATCATCTCCATCAGGGTGAATCCTCGCGAATTGGCGTGCGGGCACATGGCTAGTAGTTGGTCCGGTAACCCGAAAGCTGGAAGGTCTCGTTGCCGCCCGTGACCGTGACCGTGACGGTGATTTTCTTCACCTGGCCAACGGGAATGGCACCAATCACCGCGGCGGCGGTGGCGACAACAGTCACCGTAGCCCGGTAGGACGCGAGGGCGGGAATGGAAGTCGAACCAAGCGTGGCGTCGCCGTGAATCTTCTTGTTGTCGGTCGTGCCGTCGAAACAAGAATAATCGTCCACGTCATCGTAGAGGTTCCTATTGATACAGGTCGCCGGCGCAGTTTCGGTGTAGCCGCCAGCGGGATTCGCAAATTCTTTGGCGAGGATTTCGTCGAGGATCGCCTCGGCCATGGCCAGCGACTGCTTGCGTACCATGGGATCGGCGCTCGCCTGCACGGTGACGTTCATTACCAGCAGGATGCCGGCGGCAGCGACGCTGACGATGACGACGAACATGACCAGTTCGATCAGGGTCAGCCCGCGCTGTCGGCTTCGCAGGTGGCGGAAGTCAGCGCACATAGCCTGTGTTGAAATCGACCGTGATCGTAGTGCCGGCAATCGTCATCGTGACGTCCGCGGCCTGATCGGTATCGCCCAGCGGCCGGAACTTGAACGTCGCTACGGAGGGGGTGAGCCCGCTGCCGCCGCGCGCCGGGTTGGGCAGTGCGAGGGCGGCATCGCAATTCCCGTCGGCAGGCGTATTGGTGTCGATGGTGAGCGCGACGCCCGCAGCGTTCAGCGCCACGCAGACATTGCGCCGCTGCGCAATGGCCGATTTTTGCGCATAGCGCAGCAGCGCGCGCGTTTCGTCCTGGAAACCGCGGTTGTCGAAATCGGCTCGGTCGGCGAAGCGGGGCACGGCGACGGCAGCAATGATGCCAAGCACGATGAGGGTGACGATCAACTCGACCAGCGTAAAGCCCTCCGGCCGACGTCGAAGCAGCCGTCGGCAGGGTCCTGCGGCGGCGGGCGCCCGCGTCCTCATGAAGTTGAGTCTAGCAAGTGCCTGTTGCGCGGCGCAAGGCAATCCGTCAGCCGACGGGCGGCGGGCGCGTTGCGTGGTGCCAGTAGCAGCGGGTATAAT
>CAYTFA010000028.1:0-11769 GCA_964436755.1 uncultured Rhodocyclaceae bacterium
TTTATCACGGTGTGCGTGACGAGCTCGGCCGGCGTGTTGCGCCGTGCGACCTCGACCAGGGCCGGATCCCGCAGGACCGCGTGGGCCAGTTCGCGTACTTCGGGGGCGAACGTGGCGGAGAACATCAGGTTCTGCCGTACCTTGGGCAGGCGCTCGATGATGCGGCGGATGTCGCGAATGAAGCCCATGTCGAACATGCGGTCGGCTTCGTCGAGCACCAGGGTCTGGATTTTCGAGAGGTCGGCGGTGCGCTGACCGATATGGTCGAGCAGGCGGCCTGGCGTGGCGACGAGGATGTCGATGCCGCGGCGCAGGGACTGGATCTGCGGGTTGATGCCGACACCGCCGAAGACGGCCAGGCTGCGCAGGCCGGTATGGGCCCCATAGGCGCGGACGCTTTCATGCACCTGGGCGGCGAGCTCGCGCGTCGGCACCAGCACCAGAACGCGCGGAGCGGTGTTGGCGACTCGTTGCAGCGGCGAGTGCGGCTGGCCGACCGCGGTGGCGGTCAGGCGCTGCAGGATGGGCAGCACGAAGGCCGCGGTTTTGCCCGTGCCGGTCTGGGCCAGGGCCTCGAGGTCGCGGCCGGCCAGAATGTGGGGAATCGCCTGTTGCTGGATGGGCGTGGGCGTGGTGTAACCCTGCTCGCCGACGGCGCGCAGGAGCTCGGCCGAAAGGCCGAGTTCGGAGAACTGCATGGTATTACCTCTGATGCCGCCCCCCGCAATGCTGCAGGCCAATCTGGGTGGACACTTCGCTGGGGGTGAAACCTAAGAGGGGGGATGCCCGATTCAGGCACGGCCGGCAGACTGGAGCGCGGCCGTTGAGGATTGAAGCGGGGCGAACTGTACCACACGCCGCCCGTGCGCCCGAAAGAATTGCCGGGCGGTGCGTCTGCCCGGGTCAGAGTTCGACCATGACGAACCCATCCTTGGCCACCCCGCATTCGGGGCAGACAAAGTCGGCGGGCACGTCGGCCCAGGCGGTGCCGGGGGCGATGCCGTGGTCGGCATCGCCGAGCGCTTCGTCATAGATCCAGCCGCAGACGATGCATTGCCACTTCTTCATGTCCGCTCCGCTCAGTTCTTAAGCAGGGTCGGACGCAGGCCGCGCCAGGCCAGTTGCGGCCACTCCAGCGCATCCAGCATGTTCTTCACCAGCAGGCCCAGTTCCGTGTCGCCTTCGACCATCAGCGTGCGCCTGAAGAACAGCGTGTCGGGGTCCTCCTGCCGGCTGACCATCTGCAGGTAAGCGTAGGCCGGGGCAGTGAACATGAGGTCGGGTGTGCCGGCATTACCGAACACGGGACGAAAGGCGCCATCGCGGTAGCAGAAATCCGCCACCGCGCCGGTGTCCGTCACGGTGACCCGGAAGCGCCGTCCCTCCAGCTGGCTGAGGGTATCGTCCGGGAGCACGCCGAGCTTCTTCGCAGCGTTGAGGGCGAGCGCCAGATTTACCGAGTGCGGCCATTGCGGCAGGCGTGCGCCGATGCGTCCGATCAAGGGCGGCAGGGTGAAGGCCGGGATGGAAGGCAGCTTGAGCGTGTCCATGGGAGAGTACTCCTGTGCTTCAGGCGGATTGTCGCACAGCCCCGGCACGGCCGAACCAGAACCCGTTGGCCAGGCCCGCGGGTGCCCACTCGGGCGCCTCGCTCGCCGGTTCGCCGCGGCGCGCCCGGTCGAAAGCCTCGACAACCTCGAAGGTATGCGCCGACTGCGGGCTGATGCGCACCGCGTCGACGCCCAGTTCGATCAGCTCCGGCACTTGCGCCAGCAGGCTCTCCGTTTGCGCCGACATGGTCTGGATACCGTTCAAGGCCAGGAAATGCTGGCCCTCCCGGGTGTCGACCAGCAGTCCGTCCGGGTGGTCGAGGCACTTGAACTGGCAGTCGTCCTTGTTCAGGCCGTAGTGGCGTGCGGTGAAGCAGCGTGCCGAGAACGCCAGCGGCAGCCGGCCGAAGGCGAATACCTCGGTTTCCATCCCGGCCGGGCATCCGCGATGCAGCGCGCCCATGACCGCGCCGGACATTTCCAGCGGCGGCAGCCAGCGCTGCGCTCCCTGGGCGGCGAAGAAAGCCAGCGTTCGCTCGTTGTAGATGTTCAGGTGCGGGCCGGCGACGAAGGGCAGTCCGCGTTCGGCGGCCAGCTTTACGGCGCCGAGGTCGTTGGCTTCGATGGTCCCGCCGGCCTCGTCCATCAATCGCCGCATCGCCTTCAGGTCACTTTCCGATTCGAGCAGCGCCTGTGCGGTGAGCACCACGTCCTTGCCCGCCTCGCGCAGGTCGCGCGCGAGGCCGACCCAGTCGGCGGTACGCAACTGCTGTCGGCGCGAGCAGACGGCCTCGCCGAGGTAAATGCGGTCGATTGCCGGGTGCTGTGCCGCGCGGGCGTAGAACTCCATGACCTCGGCCTTCGGCCAGAAGAACAGCAGGGGGCCCAGCGTGATCTGCATCAGCGCCAAGGCCGGTTGTAGGCACCCAGCGTGATCTGGGAACCCTCGGCGACCTTGCCCAGCTCAGCGGCCCACGCCGGTTTGACCGAAAAGCGTTCGGGCGCCGCGGCGGCGGCATCGAGTGCCTGGCGCAGGGTGCGCGTCACCTGGGCAACGTAGGTCGGGCTGCGCTGCCGGCCCTCGACCTTGATCGCGGCGACGCCGATGCGGATGATTTCGGGCAGCATTTCGAGCACATTGAGGCTGGCCGGTTCCTCCATGGCGTAATAGGTCTCGCCGGCGACCTCGAAGCGCCCCTTGCAGATCGTGGGGTAGCCGGCGTTCTCGTCGTTGCCGTAGCGGTCGATGAGGATGCCGTTGAGGCGCACGTCCATGGCGTCGGCCTTCTTCTCCCACTGCACGAACTTCGCCGGCGAACAGGCGCCGACGGTATTGGGCGACTCGCCGGTCGCCCACGAGGACAACCAGCAGCGGCCTTCGTTCATCACGCACAGGCTGCCGAAGCCGAACACTTCGATCTCGACCTCGGTGTTGCGGATCACGTTTTCGACCTGAGCCAGCGTCAGCACCCTGGGCAATACCGCGCGCTGGATGCCGAAGCGCTCGCGGCAGAAGTTGATCGCCTCGTAACTGGTGGCCGAGGCCTGCACCGAGAGGTGTCGCCGCATCTGCGGATGGGCCTGCGCGGCGTACTCGAGGACGCCCGGGTCGGCAATGATCACGGCGTCGATGCCGAGTGCGGCCGCACGATCCACCGCAGCGGTCCAGTCGCCGAAGCGGCCGGCCTGGGCATAGGTGTTGATCGCGGCGAGCACCTTGCGTCCGCGCTGATGCGCATAGCGGATGCCTTCGGCGATGCCCTTCTCGTCGAAGTTCAGCCCGGCGAAGTTGCGCGCATTGGTGTCGTTGCGAAAGCCGAGGTAGACGTCATCGGCGCCGTTGTCCACGGCGGCGCGCAACGCTGCGAGACTGCCCGCCGGACATACGAGGAGAGGTTTGGCCATTCCTGCCGCTCCGATCGAGAAGGGGCGGAGTGTAGACCAAGCCGTTGAAAGCGCGGTTGATCGGCGTCAAACGTAGCCGCGGCCACGATGGCAGCCGGCTTGGGCGGAATTGGACGGCCGGCGCGGCCGCAGCCGCTCAGGCGAGGTCGGCGGCGAGCGAGGCGCGCACCGGCTCGGGCAGCGCGCCAGTGTTGGCCGAGTATTCGGGATGGTCGATACCGGCCGACAGCGCGGCGCCGCCCCGGGCGGCGGCGATCATGCCCGCAGTCAGTTCGAACCTCAGGAAGTGCACCGAAGAGGTCTTTTCCTCGTTCTCCCGCTCGAGGTCCTCGTCGGCGATGGCGAACACCGGGTCGTAACCATCCACGCGGACCCAGACCCGGTCTTCGACACCCTTCAGTTTGGCCAGCATGGTACGGCGCTCGCCCTCGTCGGCGTATTCGATCTGCATCGTCGCCTTGAAGTTGGTACCGTCAGGCACCAGCGGGGCGTAGGTTTCGAACTCGTGGCGGATGCCGTCCTCCTCGAAGATCTTCTCGACGCGGAGCATCTCCTGGATCTGGTAGCGGATCAGCAGTTCGTTTTCGAAGATGAGCAGGATGTTCGGCCCCAGCGCCACGCGGCGCAGCTTCTTTTCCGCCATGACGCGCTCCCGCATTGCGGGACGCACGCGGGCGTAGGCTTCGAGGGTCAGCAGCGATTCGCGTGTCAGTGCCATCCGTGCTCCGTAGTCAGTCAAGGCCGTAGGCGATGCGCAGCAATTCCAGCGGATGGCGCTTTTCCTTGCGTCCGCCGGCGCCGGCTTCCTCCATTCCCTGCAGGATGTGGCGGCCGGCGATGGCGCAGTCCGAACTGACGTAATCCGGGGTGGTCTCACCCATGGCGCGGAATACCGGGCGGCCGATCTTCATCGACAGGGCGTAGTACTCCTCCTTGACGCCCCAGGTACCGTCGTGGCCCGCGCAGCGCTCCACGGTATTCACCTCGGCACCGGTCATCTTCAGCATCTCCTCGGTCTTGCGGCCGACATTCTGTACCCGCGAATGGCAGGGCACGTGATACGAGACCTTGCCCAGAGGGACCGTGAAGTCGGTCCTGAGCAGTCCGTCCTTGTGCCGGGCGACGAAGTACTCGAAGGGATCGAACATCGCATCCGCCACCTCGCGGCAGCGGGCATCCTCGGCGAACAGCAGCGGCAGTTCCGACTTGAACATCAGCGTGCAGGAGGGCACCGGGGTGAGGATGGCGTAGCCGTCGGCGGCCAGGCGGTGCAGCAGCGGGATGTTGCGCTCCTTGTACTTCTCGACGGTCTCCAGGTCGCCCAGTTCGAGCTTGGGCATGCCGCAGCAGGTCTCGCCCTTTACGACGACATAGGGAATCGCGTTGTGGTCGAGCAGCTTGAGCAGGTCGTGTCCGATGCCCGGCTCGTTGTAATTGACGTAGCAGGTGGAAAACACCGCCACCTTGCCCGGCGTGAGCCTGCCGTCGCGTACGGGATGGTTCGTGCTCGGCGTGGCGTCGGCGCGGAAATTGGCCGAGTCGAACTCCGGGAGCCGCCGCCGGGCATCGACGCCGAGTACTTTCTGCAGCACGGCACGCGCGGGGCCGTTGCGGTTGGCGGCATTGACTGCCTGGGCAACGACCGGGATCGAGGAGAGCGTGCCGACCAGCTCGGTCGACGTCAGCAGCTTGTCACGGAACTTGGTGCGACCGCTCTTGTACTGGATCGCCTTGGCGCGCAGCATCGTGTGCGGGAAGTCGAGGTTCCACTGGTGCGGCGGCACATAGGGGCACTTCGTCATGTAGCAGACGTCGCACAGGTAGCACTGGTCGACGACGTCCCAGAACTTCTCCTTGGGTACGCCGGCGGTTTCCTCGTCGCCGGCGGCATCGACGAGGTCGAACAGCGTGGGGAAGGCGTTGCACAGGGAAACGCAACGGCGGCAGCCGTGGCAGATGTCGAAGATGCGCTCGAGTTCCTTTTCGCACGCGCCCTGGTCGTAAAACCCGGGCTTCTTCCACTCGATCGGGTGCCGGGTGGGGGCTTCGAGGCTGCCTTCGCGCATCGCGGGTTCCTGCTCGCGGCGGGTTGGAAAATGTCGGGGTCGGGGGTGGCGCAGCGGTACGGCGGCGCACCGGGCGCGCGCCGTCCGCGGGGCCTTTGTCAGCCGTTGAGGCTGTCCAGCGTCTTCTGGTACTTGTTGGCGTGCGAGCGCTCCGCCTTGGCCAGGGTTTCGAACCAGTCGGCGATCTCGTCGAAGCCTTCGTCGCGGGCCGTCTTCGCCATGCCAGGGTACATGTCGGTGTACTCGTGCGTCTCGCCGGCGATGGCCGCCTTCAGGTTGTCGGCGGTCGATCCGATCGGCAGGCCCGTGGCCGGGTCGCCGCATTTCTCCAGGTACTCGAGGTGGCCGTGGGCATGGCCGGTTTCACCCTCGGCGGTGTTGCGGAAGACGCCGGCGACGTCCGCATAGCCTTCCACGTCGGCCTTGTTCGCGAAATACAAGTAGCGGCGGTTCGCCTGCGATTCGCCGGCGAAGGCCGCCTTCAGGTTGGCTTCGGTCTTCGATCCCTTGAGCTGCATGAGTGGACTCCTGTGCGTGGGTTGGTCGCATCCGGGTCGCTGCCCGGTCTCGAGCCGCCGGGCTGGCCGGCGGGCCTTGCGACCAATCTACCCAAGCCGCGTTGCGGGTTCCAATTGATTTTTCCGACCGGCCCGATAGCCGATCGCTATCGACCTACCTGGCCGGCTGGGTGCCCGGCAGCTTGCAGTCGAGCAGGGCCCGGCGCATGGTGTCGATGGCCTTGTGGCGCGGGAAGCTCGAGCGCCAGACCAGTCCGACGCGCCGCGTCGGCGCGGGACTGGCGAAATGCTTGACGCGCAGCAGGGGGTCGTCGGCGCGAATGCCGTCGACGCTGCTGGCCGGCATCACGGTGACGCCGACGCCCGAGGCGACCATGTGGCGGATCGTTTCGAGCGAGCTGCCTTCCAGCACCTGCGGCGATTCGCCGGCGCCGGCCCGGGCGCAGAGGTCGAGCACCTGGTCGCGGAAGCAGTTGCCGGCGCCAAGCATCAGCAGCGGCTCGTCGAGGAGCTGCCCCGGGCGCAGCGTCTTCAGCTTCGCCCACGGATGGCCCGCGGGGACCAGGGTGCAGAAGGCTTCGTCGTACACCGGCTGGGCGACGATGCCCGGTTCCTCGACCGGTAGCGCAAGCACCAGCACGTCGAGCTCGCAGGCCTTGAGCCGCGCCAGAAGAATTTCCGTGTAACCCTCGACAATATAGAGCGTCATCTGCGGTGCCAGCGTCTTCAGGCGCGGCACGAGCGCCGGCAGCAGCCAGGGGCCGATGGTGTAGATCACGCCGAGGCGCAGCGGGCCGGCCAGCGGATCCTTGCCCGCTGCGGCGACTTCACCCACGCGCATGGCTTCGGCCAGCGCCCGCTCGGCCTGCGCCACGACCTCGGCGCCGATGGGCGTCAGCCGGACGTCGCCGATGCCGCGCTCGAACAGCGCGACGCCCAACTCGTCCTCGAGCTTCTTGACGGCCACGGACAGGGTTGGCTGCGCGACGTTGCACTTCTCGGCAGCGCGGCCGAAATGGCGCTCGCGCGCGAGAGCGACGATGTAGCGGAGTTCGGTCAGGGTCATCGCGCGGTTGGCGGCCGTGCCGCCGGGCCTACTTCTGCGTGGTGACGGCCTTGACGGCGAGCCACTCCCCGCCGCGCTGCTCGAGCACGTATTCCTCGAGGGCCTCGAAGCGGTAGGGCTTGCCCGACTGGCGCCCCTGCTCGATGACCACCGACTTCACGGCAATGCGGGCGCATCCCTCGCCCTCGGCCGACGCCTCGGTGCTGACGCGACGCTGCTTGTAGTGGGTCAGCCCCTTCATCGCCGCAACGGTACTTTGCGCCAGTTCATCGCGTCCGAGGTCGACCGCGGCCATGCCGCCGTCCTTCTCCTTGACGTTGGCGCGGATCGCCGCGTCGCTCGCGAACAGCCCGATGATCGTGGCCGCGTCGCGCTTGACGATGGCGCCGTCCAGGCGCTTGAGCCAGCCCGCGGCGATCGGTTTGGCCGTGCAGGCCGCCGGTGCGACCGGCGCCGCGGATGCCTTGCGGCGCTGCTCGAGCGCGCGCAGGCTGTCCTGGTCAGCCGCCTCCGACAGCTTGTCGAGTTCGGCGTCGAAGGTGCCGGGCACATAGAAGTTCGGCACCTTCTCCAGCAGCACCGGCATCAGGATCGTGATCAGCGCCCTTTCCTTGAAGCCTTTCGCGCTGGCCGCGCGCACGAAGCCGACGCGCCCGGCGTCGATGTCCAGCTTGTTCTCCCCGACTTCCATGGTCGTGCCGCCGCGATTGACCTTGTCGTAGGTTCCCTCGCGGCTCGCCGTGGCCGCGGCCAGCTCGGCGTTGAGCACGTAGGGTTCGTGGTCGGTACCGCGGATGCCGATGGTGGCGGTCGGGGTGGCCACCTTGTGGCCCGCACGGTTGGTGCGCGCGATCCACCCGCTAACGATGCGCAGCGAGCCGCTGAAGATACGCATTGCGAAGCCGTCGCTCGGCTTGTCCTCGGCGGCGAAGCGCTCTGCGACGAAATCCGTGTTGGGGCGGACGGCGACATAGCCGGCATCCTCGGTCTTGAGCACGGCCTCGCCCAGGGCGGGTGCGCGCAGCCGCTCCCCGACGAAGACGGCGTCGCCTTCGCGCAGGATGCGCTCCGGCCCGGCGCCGCTGGCCGCGACGTCGCCGCGGACGCGGATTACCGTGGCATAGCGCTTGGCTGGCTCGCTTGCGGCGGCTGCGCCGTCGGCGGCGAGCACGGGACGTACCAGCGCTCCGCCGGCAAGGCAGGCGACGGCGAGCGGGAAAAGGAAGAGGCGGCGTGCGCCGAGCAGGGCTGCGTTCATGGCAGTGTCGTTGGCCGGCCAGGGCCATGCAGAATCGCGAAACTGCTATTGAAGCACAAACTTGCGTGCGCTGAACATGCCACGCCAGGCAGGCTTCAGCGCCGTTCGGCTACGCAGCGCATCAGGTCGTCGGGCGAATTGATGTTGGCAAACGCGCCCGCCTCGTCTTCGAAGTCCGCCTCGGCTACGGACAGGGATTCGTGCCACAGGCCGACGCGGCGCTCGCCGCTGACGAGAAAGGCCTCGAGCCCGGGCAGCAGCTCCCGTCGTGCAAGGCAGAACGCCCGATGGATGCGCCCGCCGGCCCTGGGTACGGCGATTTCGGCCTGCCGCGCTTCCAGCGAGGCCACCAGGCGCACTGCGAGGTCCGCAGGCAGGAAGGGCGAGTCGCAGGGCACGCATAGCACCAGCGGTGTGCCGGCGCGCGCCATCGCGGCATGGAGTCCCGCCAGCGGTCCGGCGAAGCCGGCGATCGCGTCGGCGACCACCGGGTACCCGAACGCAGCGTAGCGTTCGATATTGCGATTGGCGCTGACCAGCACGGCGTCGACTTGGGGTGCCAGCGCGGCCAGAACCCAGCCGGCAAGCGGCCTGTGGTCCAGCAGGTGCAGTCCCTTGTCGATGCCGCCCATGCGCCGTCCCTCGCCGCCGGCCAGGACCACTCCGGTGATGGCGGTTTGCCTCATGAGTCGAGCATGCTCCAGACCATGGCGACACCGTCAAGCAAAAGGTCGCCGATCTCCGGGCCGCTTGCCACCCCGCGCTCCCGGCGCTGCCGGCTGCGTTCGCGCTCGGCGCTGACCAGGGCGTCCGCCATCCGCTCCGGGTCCATGGGTGCAGCCGCGCGGTCGGCCGCCTGCCGGTATCCGGCGAGCGCACGGTCCACCGCCGCGGGGTCGAGGATCGCAATCGGTGCATGGCAGTGCGGGCAGGCCGCATCGCTGCGGATGTCCACCGGGGCGCCGCAGCCGCTGCAATGTACGACGCCGACACGAGCCGCCAGTCGCGCGACTTCGCCGCGGTCCAGTTCGCGCACGAAACCCTTTTCGATCATGAACTGCCCGAAGGTGATGAAGCGACCGTGCTCGGCGCAACGGTGGTAGTTGAAGCGACCGCCCTTGACGACGTCGCGCACCGGCGCGAGATCGGTCTCACAGCGTGGGCAGTGCAGCCTGAGTGCCAAGGGCAGGTGCAGGTCGTCGCGGTGGTCGTGGATGAGTCGGAAGAGTGCCATGACCGCCGCTGCGGCGAGTTGCAGGCTTTCATGGGTGTCGAACCATATGCCCTGGCAGGCGAAGCACAGGTCGAGTTCGACACCGCCGCCGCCATTGCGCGCGAAGCCTTGCGCCGCCATCGGATTCAGGCACGACGGGCAGCAGGCGCCGGCATGCGGCGCATTCAGAACACCAGCGTCGTCCATTCCGGATCAAGGGCGCGCGCGACGAAGGCGCTCGCGGCGACGGTGCCGCCGTATTCGGGGATCAAGGTTTCATCGGCGCCGACCAGTGCGCCCATGGCCATGGCGCAGGCGCGGAAGCCGACACCGAGGTTGGCCGCCTGCTTCATCATGCGGTAAATCGATGCGTCGAGCCCCGTCCACGGCTTGAGGTCTTCGGCAACGCCGGTGACGAGGAGTCGCACCGTCGGCCCGGCGAAGTGGATTTCCACTTCGCAGTCGAGCGCGGCGGCGGCGGCGGCATGGACGAAGGGCGTCGCGCACAGCTCGGGCCGGTCCGGCGTCGCCGCCCAGAGCAGGATGGCAAGCTTGCTGCCTTGTGCGCTCACTGGAACTCCGCCTGCGGCTCGATGCACAGCACATGGGCGCGGTAGGCGGCGCCGTCGAGAAGGCTGGCTCGCTCCGCCTCCCACGCCGAGGCGGGGCCGCGCGCCATCCAGCCTGCTCCATAGGGGTCGCGGTTGATCAGCGCCGGCCGCTCCTCGGCCGCCTCGTTGCCTTCGGTGAGGACAAGGGAGACCGGGGAGCGCACGGCAAGCACGGTCTTGGCGCATTCGACGGTGCCCAGCCCGCGACCGCGGGCGACCTCGGCGCCGCGCGGCTTTGCCGTGAACCCGATGATCTCCCCGGCGAGGAACACCCCGAAGGCCGTGGCCCCGACCTCGACCCCGGCGCCCACGATGCGGACCCACATGTCATGGTCTGCATCGTAGAGCCTGTCGTCCGGTACGGTGCCGCGGAACGGGGAGCGCGCCATCGTTGCCTTTCAATAGCCGCCGGATGCGCCGATCATGCGAATCGTGCCGCAGGCGACGCGCTTGCCCGAGTTGCCTGCCGGCTGCGACTTGTAGTCGTCCGGGTCGGCATGGATCACCACGCTGCGCTTGAGGATCCCTGCCGGGCCTTCATTGAGCGACAGCATGTCGAGGTCGGCCGTCAGTACCGCCTTGCCGCCCGAGTCGGCGACGAGGTTGGGCATGTCGCCGGCGTGACGATCGTTGCCGCCGTGATGGCCATGCGACTTGCCGGCCGGGTTGAAATGGCCCTTTGCGCTCATTGCGTCCGGTGCGCTGCAATCACCCGATTCGTGGATATGGAAGCCGTGCTCGCCCGGCGTGAGGCCGGCCACGCGTGCTTCGACGCGGACCTTGCCGCCGACTTCGCGGAAGCTGACCGTGCCGCTGACGCTGCTGCCCGAACGCGGCTCGAGGGTTGCATCGGCGCGCGGACCGGATGCCTCCATGCCGGCACAGGCAGTGAGCAGGACGACGGAAGCGAAGGTGGAAACCTGCAGGGCGCGTTGCTTGACGTTGAATGGTTTCATGGCTGGTTCTCCTTGGGGGGTGGGCCGTGGCGGCCTTTGTACTTTGTAGTTTGTCCTTGGCGGCGCAGGCACTACGGAACGCCCGCGCGCTGCCATTCTTGGGCAAGCGCGGCTCCCCGTCAAATAGGTATGACGGCGCCGGGGCGAAATCGCGAATCAGACGATCTTGCAGGGAATGACCGAGTCCTCGTCGAATGCATACACCGAGCAGAGCCGGTGGTAGCCGTCGGCGATTACGACCTTGCCGTTGCCGGGGTCGCGCACCAGCAGCAGCGGTGACAGCCGAACCCCGGCCTTGATCTTGCGGCTGTCCTTCTCGACGTGGGAATTGCTGATGCCGAGCAGGGAAAGGCCGGAAGCGCGAAAGATGTCCTTCGCCTTGAACTCGCACATTGGAGCGGTCCGCAGCTTGTGCACGAGGGCTTCGGCAACGTCCTGCGGATAGACGAGCGAAAGATAGGCCAGGGCCGACGGATAGTCATGTGCCTCCGGTTCGGCCAGCCAGAGAACCGCGTCGTGCTTGCCCATGGCATTGACACCTCGTCAGCCGGTTGTAAGGGCGGAAGAGAGCGGGAGTCGAACCCACCAGGGACCGCATGGCGGCCCCTGCCGGTTTTGAAGACCGG
>CAYTFA010000029.1:0-11712 GCA_964436755.1 uncultured Rhodocyclaceae bacterium
GGCAACGACTTCCCCATCGGGGTCACCACGGTGACCGTCGCCGCGGTCGACGCCAGCGGCAATCGAACCCAGACCACCTTCACCATCACCGTCCTCGACGCCATTCTGCCCACCATCAACTGCCCCGCGGATCTGGTCCGCCTCAAGGAGGCCGCGGCAAAGGTCGTGAGCACTCGTTTCGATCTTGCCCTCGACCGCTTGGGCTACTGGCCGCGCGGCGGCATCCTCTGGGCCGGTTGCAACCGGCCGCCCGAAGCGCTGCGGGAACTCGCGTCTGCCTTGAAGGGCGCTCTGGCGCACGGCGGGCTCGAACGGCACGACCGTCATGCCGGGGATTTCGCTCCGCATGTCACCCTTGCGCGCCGCGCTCGTTGCTCCAGCGTGCCCAGGCTCGATACGCCGATCGGATGGCATGTCGACCGTTTTGTGCTGGCCGAAAGCCACCTTCATCCCTCGGCGGCTTCCTATCGCCTGCTGGCAGAGTTTCCGCTCGCTGCCGCAGCGCCATGAATTAGAATCCGCCGATCACCGGGAGCCGTCCACCGTGGTCCACCTGTTCCGATCCGCCAACGCTTCGCCTCGCCTGGAAAGGCTTCGGCACCTGAGCCTGTTCGTGAATCTCACGCCTGGCGAACTGCAGATCGTCGATGGACTTCTGCATGAGCGGAGCTACCTCGAGAATGAGGTCATTTTCGATGAAGGGGAAGAGGGGCAGGCGATCTACATCGTTGCCTCGGGTGACGTGCTGATCTGCCGACAGGGACAGGGCGAGGCCGGTCGCCTGGCCCAGCTCGGGCCGGGAACCTTCTTCGGCGAGCTGGCGCTGCTGGACAATTCGCCGCGCTCCGCGCAGGCCCGGGCGGCAAGCGCATGCCGGCTGATCGTCTTCTTCCGCGACGATTTCGTCGGACTGCTCGATACCCATGCCCGCATCGCATCGAAGATCTCGCGCGAACTGGCTCGCCACCTGGGCGCGCGCATGCGTGACATGGCGCTCGCCACCGGGGCCTTCCAGCACCTTTGAGCATGGAGGGCGGCAACGCACATTCCGCGGTGGAAGCCGGCCAGCATCGCTCCGGCCCGATTGTCTGGGCTTCCATCATCGCGGCCACCTGCCTGCTGCTGTTCTTCTTCCAGAAGATCCTCTGGCTCGTCGTGCCCTTCCTGCTGGGGCTGATCCTTTACTACTTTCTCTACCCTGCAATGCAGGCGCTGATCTACCGGGGCATGAGCCGCGAGGCAGCGGCAGGCAACGTGACGCTCGGCTTCCTCGTCCTGCTTTCGGTGATCGGTGTCGCGGTCACGCCTTGGGTGGCCGGCCATGCCGCCGGCTGGCAGGAGAGCCTGGTTCGCTACCTGCAAGGGGGCATGCAACTGCTCGACCGCTCGCTGCGGAGCCTTGAAAGCCACTGGCCGACCCTGGCCAACGCGCAACTGGCGGACTCGGTGGCGATCCGGCTCAACGAAAGCACGGGCAAGCTGACCGACCACATCGAGCCGGTGGCCATGGGCATCATGGCGTGGACGCCGTCACTGCTGCTGGCACCCTTCCTGGCGTTCTTCTTTCTGCGCGACGGCCGGCGCTTCCAGCGCTTCCTCGGCAGCGCCGTGCCGAATGCGTTCTTCGAAAAGACCCTCTACCTGCTGCATGAGGTTGATCGCACATCGCGGGCCTATTTCCAGGGCCTGATCAAGCTGACCCTGCTCGACACCGTGACCCTGGCCGTGGGCTTGTGGCTGCTGGGCATCCCGGGCCCGTTCGCACTCGGTCTGATCTGTGCCGTACTGGCGTGGATCCCGTACGTAGGCTCCATCGTCGGCGGACTGCTCGTGGTGCTTGTCGCCGCCACCGACTTCCCCGACGCCCCCGGCATGGCGTACTGGGCGATTGCACTGTTCGCGCTGGTCCGCCTGCTCGACGATTTCGTTTATATGCCGCTGACCGTGGGCAAGAGCCTCGCCCTGCATCCGCTCGTCACGGTGCTGATGATCTTCGTCGGTGGTGCGGTAGCCGGTGTCGCCGGGCTGATGCTGGTGCTACCGGTACTCGGTGTCGTCATGGTGATCGGCGAGACGATCGGGGTGGTCGTTACCGATGCCCGGCTCATGGCCCGCCACCGCCATGCACGGTCGTTGCGCCGCGATCAAGCCAGCAGCGACCTCTGACCTCAGGCGCGATTGCGCATATGTTTGGCGAGGTCGTCGAGGGCCTTGTCGAGCGCGGCACGCAGTTCCTCGTCGTCGATGATCTCGCCCATCGCCTGGCGCATGCACAGCATCCATTGCTCGGCTTCGGCAGGGCCGATCGGAAACGGCAGGTGCCGTGCCCGCAGCCGCGGATGCCCGTAGGCGTTCATGTAAAGCTGCGGCCCGCCGAACCATCCCGACAGGTACATGAACAGCTTTTCCTCGGCGCTGGAAAGATCGGGCTGGTGCAGCTTGCGGATGCCATAGGCCTCGGGCAGCGTATCCATCAATTCGTAGAAACGGTGAACCAGGGCGCGCACACCCGCCTCGCCGCCGATGCGCTGGTACGGGGTCTCGGGCCTGCTCACGACGCTTCCGCCCTATAGTTGGCCGGGCCAAGCAGCAGGCGGGCCACGAGTCCGCCACCCTCGCGCGGCGCCAGCTCGAGGCGGCCATCGTGGGCGCGTGCGATCCGGTCGACGATGGCGAGTCCAAGGCCGGCTCCCACGGCATTGGTGCGTGCCGATTCGAGCCGGGCAAAGGGGCGCTTTACACGCTCTACCTCGTCGGCCGGAATGCCCGGGCCGCGGTCGCGAACTTCGATGGCGATTTCGTTTCGTGCTGCCGCGAGCTCAAGTTCGACCGGTTTGTCGGTACCGGCATAGCGGAGCGCGTTGTCGATCAGGTTGCTGATGGCACGGCGCAGGGCCTGTGACCGCGCCGTGACAAGAAACCTGCTGGTCGCCTGCGGTGCGTCGGCAAATGCCAAGGCAACCTCGAAGCCGCGTCGCCGGTACTGGGCGGCAATTTCGTCGAGCAGCACCGGGAGGTCGATTTCCTCCGGTGCCTCGCCGCCTTCGGAACGGGCGAAGTCCAGGAACTGGCCAATGGTCCGGTCCATCTCTTCCACGTCGGCGATCATGCCCTCTGTGCTGCCGGGGTCGCCGGACATTTCGATTTCCATCCGAAGCCTGGTCAGCGGCGTGCGCAGGTCGTGGGAAATGCCGGCCAGGATGAGGGCGCGATCCTGGTCGATCTGCGCAAGGTCGGCGCCCATCTGGTTGAACGCCCGCGCCACCGTCGCCAGTTCCGTTGGCCCGGACTCGTCCAGGCGTTCGGGGGTGGCGCCGGCCCCGACCTGCCGCGCGGCGCGTTCAAGCCCCTTGAGCGGGCGAGTAATGCGAAACACGATCAGCCACGCGCCCGAGAGCGACAGCAGGAGGGCCGCGACGCCCCAGCCGAGCCAGCCGAGGGGGAAGACGCGTTCGATCCGTTCGCGCGGCAGCGCAAGCCAGTAGTCGCCTTCGTCGCTGTCGTCTATGCGGAAATTCACGAACAGCGCGCGTTCCCCTTCGCGCTCCATCGCCAGCCGCGTCCCCGGCCCGAGCTGCTCGCGCACGAGCTCCTCCACGCGATTCAGGAAGGGGCGGTCGGGCAGAGGCTCGACGCGATCGGTCGGATCGGCTGGGTAGATATGGATGCCCTCCCGATCCGACAGGTCGCGCAGCAGATCGCGACGCGCCTCGGGCCGGGCCGACACGAGCGCCGCGCGGGTCAGGTTGGCCACGCTCACCAGCGTTTGCGCCAGTTGTCGGGCGCGCGGCTCGCGTTCGTAGCTGTTGAATATGGCAAACCATGCCGCCACCGACAGCATCATCAGCACGGCAATGAAGAGAAACGTTCGCCAGAGGAGCGAGCGCGGCAACAGCCTCATTCGTGCTTGGTACCGTCCGGCACGAATACGTAGCCGAATCCCCAGACCGTCTGGATGTAGCGGGGCTTGCCGGGATCTTCCTCGAC
Source organism: uncultured Rhodocyclaceae bacterium (assembly GCA_964436755.1). Taxonomy (GTDB): domain Bacteria; phylum Pseudomonadota; class Gammaproteobacteria; order Burkholderiales; family Rhodocyclaceae; genus Sulfuritalea. The sequence goes on from CAYTFA010000029.1 coordinate 3,988, forward strand.
GAGCTTGCGCAGGCGCGAGATCTGCACGTCGATGGCCCGGTCGAACACTTCATATTCGCGCCCGCGCGCAAGTTCCATCAGCTTGTCGCGGCTCATCGGCTGGCGCGGATGTTCGAGCAGGACGCGAAGCAGGCCGAACTCGCCGGACGTCAGCAACGTCTTTTCGCCATCGCGCTCCAGCTCCCGCGTCCCGAGGTTGACGCTGACCCTGCCGAAGCTGACTGTCTCGTCGGTAAGCGCGGGCGCACCGGGCGGCGGTGGTGCTGAGCGGCGCCGGAGCACTGCATTGATGCGCGCCACCAGTTCGCGCGGGCTGAACGGCTTCGGCAGGTAGTCGTCGGCGCCGACCTCGAGGCCGACGATGCGGTCCACCTCGTCGCCCTTGGCGGTCAGCATGATGACGCTGATGGCGTTGGCCGCCCCGCGCAGGCGACGGCAGATTGCCAGCCCGTCCTCGCCGGGGAGCATCAGGTCGAGGACGATGAGGTCGTACAGTTCGCGTTCGAGGGCGCGGTCCATGGTCTGGGCGTCGGGCACGGCTTTGACGGCAAAGCCCTGTTCCGAGAGGTAACGCTCGAGCAACTGGCGCAGCCTGAGGTCGTCATCGACGACCAGGATTTTCGATCGGGTGTCGTTCATGGGGCGAATCCTAGCCGGATCGCCCCGGTCCTGCCAAGCAGCGTTTACAAACGATTACAAAGCGGCCCCGGCGGCAACACTTGACTTACAGCCCCTGCGCAGAATGGCCTCGTGGCGCGAACCGCGCCGTGTTCGGCACGCGTTGGAGGCGATCATGAAAGCACTGTTACTGAGCATGGCCCTGGCAGCCGGTCTGACCCTTTGGGGTGCGGCACCGCAAGGCGGGCTGGATCACTTGATGGTGGCTGGCCGAACCGCGGGCGAGCAGGTCTACAATATCTTCCATTGAACCCAAAAAGGACTTGAAGTGAAGGCTGGGCGGTTGATCCGTTGGCTGGGCGTGGCGGCACTCGGTGGCCTGCTTGCGATCGATGCGGGTGCCCAGGGATTGAATCGTCCCCACCGCGGACGCGGCATGGAGGGCGGTGGTGTCCCGCGCGTGCAGCCCGGATCGCAATATCAGGCAACGCAGCCGCAGCAGGGCGAGGACCCCGGGCGCCGCGGCGGGCGCCTTTCGCCCGAGGAACGCCGCCAGTTGCGGCGTGACGTACATCAGGCCGGGCGCGACCTTTACCCCGAACGCACGGGTCCCGGGCGACGGCCTCCGGACCGCTGATTCGACACGGTGTGGCGGGGCAGGGCGCATGTTCCTGCCGGTGCCGAGGCACACACCGGTGCGCCTACGCTCTTGCCAGGGCCTGATCAAGGTCGGCCAGCAGGTCTTCGGGGTCTTCGAGGCCCACTGAGAGTCTTACCAAACCCTCGCCGATGAGGTGCAGGGCGCGTTCCTCCGGGGTATAGAACGAGTGGGTCATGCTGGCCGGATGCTGGGCCAGGCTTTCGGCATCTCCCAGGCTTACCGCGCGGGTGAACAGCGCAAGGGCATTCATGAACCGGCGGCCGGCTTCGATGCCCTGCTTGAGTTCGAATGCAATCATCCCGCCCGGCATCGCCATCTGCCGGCGCGCGAGCTCGTACTGGGGGAAGCTGGGCAGACCCGGAAAATGGACGATGGCGACCTTGGGGTGCCCGACCAGGAATTCCGCCAGCATCTGTGCGCTCGAGCAATGACGCTGCATGCGCAGCGAAAGCGTCTTCAAGCCGCGCAGGACGAGGAAGGCATCCTGCGACGACAGCACGGCGCCGGTCATGTCCTTGAGCCCATGGAACCGAACCGTGTCGAGCGTCTCCTTCGGGCCGACGATGGCGCCGGCGAGGAGGTCGCCATGTCCGCCCAGGTACTTGGTTGCCGAGTGCAGGACGAAGTCGGCCCCGAGTTCGATCGGGCGCTGCAGCCATGGCGTGCAGTAGGTGTTGTCGACGACGGTCAAGGCGCCATGCCGCCGCGCGATCGCGGAAATGGCGGCGATGTCGACGAGTCGCATGTTCGGGTTGGCGGGTGACTCGAAGAACACCACCCTGGTCGCTGCGCTGATTGCCCGCTCGAGGTTTGCCGGGTCGGTGAGGTCGACATGGGTCACGCGAACGCCGAACTTGGCCAGGCCGTGGTTGAGGAAGCCGAACGTGCAGCCATACAGCGTCTTGTCGGCGATGATTTCGTCGCCCGGGGCGACCAGCGTCCATAACAGGGAGGTCGTGGCCCCCTGGCCGGAAGCCGTTACCAGCGCGGCTTCGCCGCCCTCGAGGTCGGCGATCCTCGCTTCGAGCAGCGCGGTGGTCGGGTTGCCCACTCGCGAGTAGAGGAACCCGGCCTGTTCGCCGGCGAAACGCGCGGAACCATCCTCGACCGTCTGGAACGTATAGGTCGAACTCAGGTAGATCGGTGGATTGAGTGACCCCATCCCTGCATAGGCGTCGTATCCCTGATGGATTGCCCGTGTGGCGAAGCCCGGGCGACGGGTGTGGTGTTGGCTCATGGCGGTTTCCTGCGGGATGAAGTTTTCGGATTGTCGCTGCCTGGTGTGCCGGCGACAAGGCGTGGGAAATATCCACGGCGGTGTTGGGTGGCTGCCCCTGCGTGTGCATTCCCAGTAAAGTTAATGTAAGCTGGAATCTGAAAAATCGAAAGCGCCAGACAAGACGGACCGCACAGAGTTCCGCAGGCTGCTTCAAGGAGGAAGGAAGTCCATGGCAAACTTTCTTGCGCGCATAGCGGACAATCCGTTCATGGTCGCCACCTTGATCGTGTGCTTCGCGATCTCGATGCTGCTGTTCCGGGCGCGAGTGGTCAGGGAGAGGGCAGGCAGGCAGAAGAGAGTCAATCGATCGCCTGCGGCTGCGGAGTCCGCTGACCCGGATATCCGGCGTTCGCTCGCCGGCTAGGGCATCCTTTGCGAAATGGCCCGTAAGGAAGCGGCTGGCCGCTACGCGGTTCGCTTCGCAACCTGTTGAACTCCCCGGTTTCATTCGGATGGTCGGTATGGCTGCCGAGAGGGAGTTGCGCGCTGGAGTCGGAGCTGGTCGTGTTTTCAGCGTGATGAACGCCCGTCGCCCATCGTCATTTGAAATAATGACGCAATGAGCCGAATAGAACTCCGTGCGCCGATGGGCGCGACCGTCGCGGATATCCGCGTTTCAGCAAATCAGTCGATTGCGGCAGGCCAGATCGTGATCGTGCTCGAAGCGATGAAGATGCTCCACGAGCTTCGCACCGAGTTTCCGGTCCGGGTGCTGTCGGTAAATGTCGACGTCGGCGATCTGGTGTCCGCCGAAGAGCTGCTTCTGGTGCTGGATGCTGGTGCGTCCGCGTCGCGCGGGAGCGACTCGCCCTCCGCTCCTTTGCCTGCAAGGAACGAGGAGCCGGCCGCACGGCCGATCCTCGAGGAGTTCAGGCAGCGCCTGGCATACACCGAGGATGCCCAACGGCCCGAAGCGGTTGCCCGTCGCCATGCCCAAGGGATGCGGACGGCACGCGAGAATATTGCCGATCTTTGCGATGCGGGGAGCTTCGTCGAATATGGCGCGCTGACCATAGCTGCACAGCGCCGCCGTCGCAGCGTCGACGATCTCGTGCGGAACACCCCGGCCGACGGAATGGTTACGGGCATTGGCTCGGTCAACGGCAAGGAATTCGGACTTGAGCGATCGCGCAGTGTCGTCATGGCGTACGACGCGACCGTACTGGCCGGCACGCAGGGCATGAACAACCATCAGAAGACGGACCGGCTTCTTGGCATTGCGCTGGAGCAGCGTCTTCCCGTCGTGCTCTTCGCAGAGGGCGGCGGTGGCCGGCCGGGCGATGTGGATGCACCCGTCGTCGCCGGGCTGCACCTTGCCACCTTCGCCAACTACGCCAGACTGAGCGGAAAAGTCCCCTTGATCGGCATCGCCGCTGGCCGCTGCTTTGCAGGAAACGCCGCACTGCTGGGGTGCAGCGACGTGATCATCGCCACGCGCCGTAGCAACATCGGTATGGGTGGCCCGGCGATGATCGAGGGTGGGGGCCTGGGTACCTATGCCCCCGAGCAGATCGGACCCGGGCATGTCCAGGCGGCCAACGGCGTCATCGACATCCTCGTCGATGACGAGGCGGAGGCGGTAAGCGTCGCCAAGAGCTACCTTGGTTACTTCCAGGGGCGCCTTGAATCCTGGAACGCGGCCGACCAGACGCAACTGCGGGACGTGCTTCCCGCCGGGCGCAATGTCAGCTATCGGATGAACGACGTACTTCGCCTCTTGTTCGATGCCGGTTCCGTGCTGGAGCTGCGCGCGGGATTCGGGGTGGGCATCGTGACCGCCCTGGCCCGGCTGGAGGGGCGCCCGGTGGGCGTCCTGGCAAACAATCCGATGCATCTGGGCGGTGCGATCGATGCGCCTGCGGCCGACAAGGCCGCCCGGTTCATTTCGCTATGCGACAGCCACGGTCTGCCGCTCGTATCGCTGATCGACACGCCCGGTTTCATGGTCGGACCGGCGATCGAGGAGCAGGCCCAGGTCCGCCATGTGAGCAGGCTGTTCCTACACGCCGCCCACCTGCGCGTGCCTTTCCTTGCCGTGGTCCTGCGCAAGGGCTACGGGCTGGGCGCCATGGCCATGGCCGGCGGCGGCTTTCACATGCCCGCAGCTACCGTTGCATGGCCGAGCGGCGAGTTCGGCGCCATGGGGATCGAGGGCGCGGTCAAGCTCGGTTTCAGCAAGGAACTGGCGGCTGTCGCTGATCCCGATTCGCGGGACAAGCTTTTTCGCGAGCTCGTCAGCCAGGTCGCGGAGCGCGGTCAGGCGATCAACATGGCCAGCGCGCTGGAGATCGACGCCGTCATCGATCCGGCGGAAACGCGCGGGTGGCTGAGCCGCGTCCTTGCATCGACGAAAATCCGCGAGCAGGGAAGCCGCCCCGTCGACAGCTGGTGACTTCCCGACGGCTCAGGGGTAGCGCACGTTGAATGCGTAGCGCTTGCCGTCGATGAGCACCCCCTTGCGTGCCTCGGCATCCTTGTAGCAGGTTGCCTTCTGGCCCGGCTTGCGCAGGCACACCCCATCGTTGGTCAGGTCGCCGTCGTTGTCGCTTTCCGCACCGTCGGCCACGATCAGGTCGTAGGCTTCGCTACCCAGGCGGATTGAGCCGAGCAGTTGGGTACGGCTCGACTTGGAGAAGCCCGCAATCGACCATTCAAACGGGTTGGACATGAACCAGAGTTTGAACACGCCTTCGAACGGCGTGCCTTCCATGACATCCGCCCAGGGAAATTCCAGCGCCGTCGCATAGGCCTTCTCGCCGGGCTTGAAGCTGCCCATGCTGGGGCGCGCGGGGGACTCGTCGAGGCGCCCGTTGCCCTTCATGTCCAGAAGCATCTGGATGGAACCATCCGCCAGCTCGTCCAGTGCGAAATAGTGGCGGCGGTTCTTCTTCGTGCCGAACTCGAAGTAGCCGTAGCTGCGGGAAACGCCCTTCAGAGGCGGCTCGCTGACGATCTCGGTCGGCCGCTTCCGGGTAAGCCGGTTCATTACATCTTCGGCCTTGCATCCGCGCCACGTGGGATGCACCGTCGTGCCGCCGTTGTAATAGATGTCGATGGGTCGGAAGTATCGGGCGCTGAGGACTACATCCACCCGCCCCGAATCACTTGCGGGGACGATCGTCTCGGTCGGGTAGTTGGGGTTCGGCGTCGGTGCGGCGCCCCGCGGCCGGTTTCCAGGTTCCGGCTTCGCCGCATCCCCGCCTGCTGTGGCGAGGCGGGTCCGCATGGCAGCAATCCGCTTTGCGTCGGCGTCGGCAAGGTAGCCTCGTTCAGCGAGGAAGGACAGCTTTGCCTGGCACGAGGCGTCGTGGGCACAGATCCAGGACTTGGCCAATCCAAGGCCTTCCTCACGTGCGCGGCCAACGAAATCGGCAAGCTGCTCCCCGGGCGCACTTGCATCCATGTGCCCCACCGCGCCTGGCGAGAAGCTGCGCGCTCCGGGCGGGAGGCCCATGAAGCGGGTGCCCCAGTCCTGGCTGTCGCTCCACCCGTGCGAACCGTCCAACAGGTGTGCGCCCTCGTGAAAGAACACTCGGGCTTCGGCGACGGCTTGCGGGCGCAACAGCATCGCACCCTGTGAGCCGGATACGGACAACCCCTGCCAGGTCTGCGCGCCGTCGCTGGTGACGGAAACACTCCGTACGACCGAAGCCATCTCCGGCGTCATCGCCGCGATCCACCGCGCCAGCTGATCTTTTTGTCCGGCCGTCGTGAGACCGCGCAGGGCGATCCCCCGATACGCATCCTGCGCAGGGCTCGCGGCATATGCTCCCGGATTGAAGCACTTGGCCTGCTGCTTGAATTGCCGATCCGCGGGAGACTCGGCCAGGACGGGCATGCGATTGAGTACTGCGCCGGCCACGTCGACATCGCTGCTGCCCAGGGCTGGAGCCATGGGAACGAAGCGCGGAAGTTCGTCGATACCCGCCGGTTCCAGCGCCTGCTCGCCGCGGCTGCCTACCCTTACTGCAGCTGAGGCACCATGCCAGCGCAAGGATACGTCCTGCGCGACTCCCTGCACGATGGCGTTCTGGACGCGGGCGGACAGCCGGAGGCAGGGGCGCGTGTCGCGAATGACGATCAGGTCGCTGCCCGTTATCTTCGCCTCGAATCGTTCGCTTCCGTCGCTCGAGGTCGCACGAAGTATCGTCTGCGGCTTGAGGAACGAAATCGCCCCCGTCCTCGCCGACATCCTGAACTCAAGAGAACCTTCGCCTGGCGATAGGAGGCCGCTGCCACCTTCGGCTGCTGCCGGCAGGGCGCACGCCAGCAAAATCCAGAGCAACGCGGCTGGTGCCATGGCGCCTGGCATCTGGCTGGGCGCGATGGAATGGCTGAAAGCTGCACTCTTCATGACAAGCTCCCTGGTCCGGTGCATGCGATGATGGCAGTATCGAAGCAGGTCGATCAGTGTGCTGTGACGGAGTTCACGGCCGTTTCGACTTTCGGGCCGGTAGCAACATCTCGTAACACTATTCGTGCGTTTGGAATCCCCGATGCGTACATTGCTGATCGAGTACCTCCGTCCCTGGAAGCTGGCGACCTTCGGAGTGGGGATTGCCCTGATGCTGGTCGGCGTGGGTTACTACCAGGTTATCGACTGGGACTATACGATCAGCATCATCATGCCGACTCTGACCTACCTGGGGGCGCCTTTCTCGGTCGAAGCAATTCGGCGACGGCGCTGGAAGCAGCTTCCGCTTGCCCTGGGCTGGTATTACCTTGCCGTCGATGGCAGCTACTGGGCTTATTGGCAGCTGGTGAATCCCGATGCGCTGGTCATGCGTGAGGCAAACTTCGTCGTTTCCTCCTGCCTGTACTGGATGTGCGGCCTTATCTGGCTGCACAAGGGGCCCCTGCGTACGCTCTTCGAATCGCGTCGGTCGTAGGCGCGCAGTGTCGGCCATGCCGATACAGTGCGCGCGCGGCCGTCCACCAGAGCAAGGTGCGGGTGACCCTGGGCGACGGTTTGCCGGCAGCATCGCGCAACGATCGTGCAAAAAACAAGGCCCGCACCGTTACCGGCGCGGGCCTCTGTGATGAAACGCCGCTGGCCGGCTTAAACCTGGACTTCCCTGGCGACTTCGACGAAATCAGGAATCTGGTCGAAGTTCATGTAGCGATAGACGTCGGCGGATTTGGCCTCAAGCGTCTTGACCTGCTCCAT
>CAYTFA010000030.1:0-11663 GCA_964436755.1 uncultured Rhodocyclaceae bacterium
CACGGCCTTCCGCTGGGCGGCCTGCTCGGGCGCGGTGTCGAACATCGCGCCGGCCAGGGCAACGCCGGCCTGGCCGTCGAGCATCGCATGGTGGATCTTGAAGTAGTAGGCGCGCTCGCCGCTGGCGAGCCCTTCGAGCACGTAGAGGCGCCAGAGCGGACGCGCGCGGTCGAGCAGTTCGGCGTGCAGGCGGGCGACGGTACGCTCCAGTTCGGCGCGGCGGCCGGGTTTGGGCACGCGCACGCGGCGTATGTGCCAGTCCATGTCGACGTCGCCCTGCAGCCAGACCGGGTTCGCCAGCTGCAGCGGCAGCGGCGCCAGGCGCCGGCGCAGCACGGCCGGCAGGCGCGATTCCATCATGCGGCGCACCGCGAGATAGAAGTTGCCGCGATAGCCGGGTGGCGCCTCGAAGACGTGGAGCGAGCCGACGTGCATGGGTGTCGCCTCGGTCTCGAGGTTGAGGAAGGCGCTGTCGACGCCGCTCAGCGTTTCGATGCCGGAGCTTCCGCTTCTCTTGGCGCCTGCCATCCATCCCCCTGTCGGATCGCCGCCGTGGCGCGGCGGCCCGCGTCCTCCTTCGACTGCCCGGGACGCCCTGTCGCGGCCAGTATAATCCGAACGAACCGCCACCTGTCCGCGCGAGAGAGGGGCGTAATTGGCCGCAATCCCGCACGCGGCCGTCCCTTTGGAGAGCACCCGACGATGAAGGATTTCCGCGACCGCACGGCGGTCATCACCGGCGCCGCCAGCGGCATCGGGCTCGAACTCGCCCGCCGCGCCGCGGCCGAGGGCATGAACCTGGTGCTCGCCGACATCGAGGGCGAAAAGCTCGCCGCGGCGGCGACCGGCCTCGGCATCGATCCGGCGCGCCTGCTGGCGCGGCCCACCGACGTCAGCCGCGAGGAGGAAGTGGCCGCACTAGCCGAGGCGGCCTTCGCCCGCTTCGGCGGCGTGCACCTGCTGTGCAACAACGCCGGCGTCGGACTCACGCGGGTGACCTGGGAACTCAGCACCGCCGACTGGAACTGGGTGCTCGGCGTCGACCTGTGGAGCGTGATCTGGGGCGTGCAGCAGTTCCTGCCGCGCATGCTCGCCCAGGCCGAGGGCGGCCACGTGGTGAATACATCCTCGGTGGCCGGCCTGCTGTCCACGCCGGGCATGTCCGCCTACAACGTCGCCAAGCACGGCGTGGTCACGCTCTCCGAAACCCTCTACGGCGAACTGCTGGCGGCCCAGGCCAAGGTCGGCGTTTCGCTGCTGTGCCCGGCGTGGGTGCCGACGGCGATCCACGAGTCGGGCCGCAACCGGCAGACACGCTACGGCGCCGCCGGCGCGGCGACGGGGCTTTCCGCCGCCTACGAGCAGCGCATGGCGCAGGCCGTGAAGTCGGGGCGCCTGACCGCCGCCGACATGGCTGGCGCGGTGTTCGACGCCGTCGTGGAGAACCGCTTCTACGTGATCCCCCATCGCAGGATCAACCAGGCGATCCAACTGCGCATGGAGGATATCCTCAACCTGCGCAACCCGACACAACTTCCATGATGGCAAAGCCATCATGGAAGTTGCGCAAGCCTGTCGCCCGCCCCCTCCCACCGCCACGGCCGGCTTTGCACAGCCGGCCGGCTTCGGCGGCGCAAAGCATGCTCTGCGAAACCCCGCCTTCGCCCCCCTCGCGGGGAGGCGATTGATTTGCTCGCTGCGCTCGAAAATTGTTGGCAGCGAATGACCATATTGCAAGGAGCCCCCCGATGAAAGCCCTCGTCTGCGAAGCCTACGGCCCCATCGCCAACCTTGCCGTGCGCGAGATTCCCGCGCCGGTGCCGGGACCGAAGCAGGTGCTGATCGACGTGCGCGCCGCCTCGGTCAACTTCCCCGACGCCCTGATGGTGCAGGGCCTCTATCAGGTCAAGCCGCCGACGCCGTTTACGCCCGGTGCCGAAGTCGCCGGCGTCGTTTCCGCCGTCGGCGCGGAGGTGAAGGGATTCAAGCCCGGCGACGCGGTGATCGCGCTGATCAGCACCGGCGGCTTCGCCGAGCAGTGCGTGGCGGATGCGATGCGTACGATTCCGCTGCCCGCCGGCATGGACTTCGACACCGGCGCGGCGCTGGTGCTTACCTATGCCACCTCGCTGCACGCGCTGCAGGACTGCGCCCGCCTGCAGCCCGGCGAGACGCTGGTCGTGCTCGGCGCCGCCGGCGGCGTCGGCCTCGCCGCGGTGGAAATCGGCAAGGCCATGGGTGCGCGCGTGATCGCGGCGGCCTCGACTGACGACAAGCTGGCGTTGTGCCGCCAGGCGGGCGCGGATGAGACGTTGAACTACGCGAGCGAGAACCTCAAGGACCGCATCGGCGAACTGACCGGCGGCAAGGGCGCCGACGTGGTGTACGACCCGGTGGGCGGCCCCTATGCCGAGCCGGCGCTGCGCGCGCTGGCGTGGCGCGGGCGCTTCCTCGTCGTCGGCTTTGCCGCCGGCGACATCCCGAAGATCCCGCTCAACCTCGCGCTGCTCAAGGAGCGTTCCATCGTCGGCGTGTATTGGGGCGACTGGACCCGCCAGGATCCGGCCGGCCACGTTGCCAACCTGCGGCAACTGCAGGCGTGGTTCGCCGCCGGCACGATCAAGCCGGTGGTCAGCCAGCGCTACGCTCTCGCCGACGCGCGGGAGGCGATCGAATGCATCGCCAACCGGCGCGTCAAGGGCAAGATCGTCGTTAACCCCTGACGCCTACCCGTGCGCCGACGCCGCGGACTGCTCTAGCCAGCGGGTGAGGGTAACGTAGAGGAGGTCGGCGGAGACGGGCTTGGCGATGTGGTCGTTCATGCCGGCCTCGAGGCAGCGGCGGCGGTCCTCACCGAAGGCGTTGGCCGTCATCGCCACGATCGGCACCGCTTCCCCGCCGGGCAGGGCGCGGATCGCCCGCGTCGCCTCCAGCCCGTTCATCTCCGGCATCTGCATGTCCATCAGGATCAGCGCGTAGCCCCCCTCCCGTGCCTTCTCCACGGCCTGCCGGCCATTGTCCGCACGCTCGGCCACCAGGCCGGCATCCTCGACCATCAGCACGGCCACTTCCTGGTTCATCGGCTCGTCTTCCACCACCAGCACCTTGAGCCCGCCGAAGCGCTGCGCCAGCACTTCCCGCGGCGAGACCTCCCCCGTCCGCGTCGCCACCGCCTTGGGCTGCCCCCGCTTCACGCGTGCCGTCATCCAGAACGTGCTGCCCTGCCCGGGCGAACTAATCACGCCAACGTCGCCCCCCATCAGCCGCGCGATCCGCCGCGAGATGGTCAGGCCCAGCCCCGCCCCGCCGTACCGCCGCGTCGGCGAGTCGTCCCCTTGCGCGAACGGCTGGAACAGCTTCGCCTGCTGCTCGCCGCTGATGCCTATCCCCTGGTCCGCCACCTGGATGCGCAGCAGCACGCTGCCTGCATCCTGTTCCATGGTCGAGGCCTTCACCACCACCTGCCCGCGCTCGGAGAATTTCACGGCGTTGCCCAGGAAGTTGAGCAGCACCTGCCGCAGCCTCAGCGCGTCCCCGCGCAGTTCGTCGGGCACTTCCCCCACCACCTCCCAGGTCAGTTCCAGACCCTTCGTCCGCGCCGCTTCCTCCTGCATCGCGCACGCCCCGGCGATCAGCTTCGTCAGCGAGAAGTCGGCTTCCTCGAGCCTCAGGCCTTCGGCTTCGATGCGCGAGATGTCCAGCACGTCGTTGATGATTTCCAGCAGGTGCTGCGCCGCCGCCTGGCTCTTGCTCAACTGCTCGATCTGCTTGGCGTCCGTCGCCCGCCTCAGGGCCAGCGCGGTCATGCCCATGATGCCGTTCATCGGCGTGCGCAGTTCGTGGCTCATGTTCGCCAGGAACACCGTCTTCGCCCGGCTTGCCGCTTCCGCCGCGTCCCGTGCCGCGGCCAGTTCCGCCGTGCGCGAGAACACCAGTTCCTCCAGGTGGTGCCGGTGCCGTTCCAGTTCCCGTTCCGCCTGCCGCTTCTCGGTGATGTCGTGACCGATGCTCAGTACCCCCACCTGCTTCCCCGCTTCGTCGAGGATCGCCTGGTTTGCCCAGTGCAGGTACACCCGCCTGCCATCCCGCGTGATGTTCTCGTTCTCGTTCTCGGCGTGCGCCCCAGGATGCGCCACGATGTCCGCCACCAGCGCCCCAAGGTCCCGCCCCGTCTCCGACTCCACCGCCGGCACCAGCGTCCCCACCACCGGCCGCCCCAGTATCTCTTCCGCCCTGTATCCAAAGAAGCGCTCGGCATACTCGTTGAAGTACGTCACCCGCCCTTCCATGTCCATCCTCAATATCACCGCGTTCGCGTTCGATACCAATTCACGGTATTTGGCTTCGCTTCTCTGCAGCATGTCGTAGGCGGCGGCGAGGCTGGCGCGGGAAACCGTGGTGTCCTGGAGTTCCTGCAGCAGCCCGTTGAAGGCCCGCGCCAGGGAACCGATCTCGTCGGCGGACTGCAAGGGCACGCGCCGGCTCAAGTCGCTCGCATCCTCGCGGAGGTGCTCGACGGAGCGAATCAGCACGCCGAGCGGGCGGGTGACGAAGCGACTCAGCGCAACCAGCATGAGCAATACACCGACGCTGATCGCGAGTGCCCCGGCGAGCAGCCGTCCTTGGCGAATCTCCTCCATGGCGGCCGGGATTGCACCTGGCGCAATGCCGACGACGACGGCCCCCAGCGGTCTGCCGTCGACGCCACGCACGGGCGCAATGGCGCCATAGCGGGCGCCGCTGGCAAAGGCACGCGCCCTCCCTGTCGGCGCGCCGACCGCCTCGAGCAGCGCCGCGTCACCGATCCGCTCGCCATGGTGCGCCGGGTCGTTGTGGTACAGGATGACGCCCTCGCGATCCACGACCATGGCGAAATCGATGCCTTCGTAGGCTTCCACCGTGCTACGGCACAGCTTGTCGAAGCCGGTCAGATCCCGCACTTCGACGCCCAGCGCCTGGATCCTGTCGAGCTGCAGCGAAAGGCTCTGCGCGATGGCGACGGACCGCGACTGGTACGCGCCCAGCAGCGCCTGGGTGATGATCCGGTTGGTGGCGAGGAACACCAGCACCGCGCCCAGGAAGCTGATGCCCGCCGCAATGATCAGCGCCTTGGCGCGCAGGCCTATCCTCATGGCCGGTCCCATTCGAAGCGCTGTATCACATCGGCGCCGAGCAGCAGGTCGGCATCGAGGCGCAAACCCAGCTTGCGTGCCCGCGCCAGGCTCACCACCGGCGTACCCTTCGTCGTTGGCGCCATCACCAACGCCGACGGCGGCGCGCCCTCGGCCAGGATCGCCCGTGCCAGGCGTCCCGCGGCCCGCCCCTGCTCACGTTCCGACACCGTCACGGCAGCGAGCGTGCCGTAATGAACGCGGTCGACCCAGAAGGCGAAGTCGGGCAAGCGGCTGTTCTCCACGGTCCATTTCTGCACGTCCTGGTAGGGAACGTTGCGCCCCCCCTCGTCCTTCAGGTTGAAAATGCCGATGGTCCCTATCATGTCGGCGCTCGACTGGTATTCGAGGATCCTGCGCTTGTAGTCGGCGAAGGTGAGTATCACGTCGGCGGCGACGATGCGCATATCGGGCACTAGGCGCATCTCCGCGGCGATGCGGGCACGCACCGGCTCCCACATCCCGGCGTCGTCGAACACCAGCGCAATGCGGCGCGCACCGGGCACGATGCGGCGCACCAGCGCCACCGACGCGGCGAAATGCTCGTGCTCGAGAACGCCCGTCACGTTGGAACTGCCGGCAAAGCCGTACAGGGCCGGATCGTTGTTAACCCCGCTGAAAACGATGGGCAGCGCAGTGTTCACATAATGGCGCGCCACGTAGTCCTGGGCATCGTCATCCGTGGTGTACACCAGGTTCGGCTTCCAGCGCTCGATCAGGACCCGCGCCTCCCTGGCCTTGCGCTCCTTTTGCTCGCGCGAACTGTTGCGCTTGGTGTCCATCTGGAACACCTCATACACCGGCTTGAGCGCCTTCAATTCGTCCTGGAAGCCCTCGAACTGCAAATCCGTCCAGCGCCAGGGTGAGTGGTAGCTCATCACGTGCAGGATGCGCACCTCCCGAACCGGCGCATCCGCGCCAAGGCAGTTCGCCGACGCGATCAACACGCCGCCTATGACGGCGACCAGGGCACGAAACGAATGGCGCGATGGCATGGCGGCAGGAACAGGCAATGATCCGACGCAGTCAGCCTCGGTGGGCAGGGCCTGGGCACACCAACGACCGCATGGAGATTTTCCGCCAGCCGCCCCTACGTGGCGCGCCAGGGGGTTGATCCAGATCAACCCTATGTCAAAAGTAGTAATTTCCTACAGCCGGCCGGACGCCGCAGCGACCGCGGCCTCAGGCGTGTGCAGGTGAGGAGGTCTGCTGCAACCAGCGGGTGAGGGTAACGTAGAGGAGGTCGGCGGAGACGGGCTTGGCGATGTGGTCGTTCATGCCGGCCTCGAGGCAGCGGCGGCGGTCCTCACCGAAGGCGTTGGCCGTCATCGCCACGATCGGCACCGCTTCCCCGCCGGGCAGGGCGCGGATCGCCCGCGTCGCCTCCAGCCCGTTCATCTCCGGCATCTGCATGTCCATCAGGATCAGCGCGTAGCCCCCCTCCCGTGCCTTCTCCACGGCCTGCCGGCCATTGTCCGCACGCTCGGCCACCAGGCCGGCATCCTCGACCATCAGCACGGCCACTTCCTGGTTCATCGGCTCGTCTTCCACCACCAGCACCTTGAGCCCGCCGAAGCGCTGCGCCAGCACTTCCCGCGGCGAGACCTCCCCCGTCCGCGTCGCCACCGCCTTGGGCTGCCCCCGCTTCACGCGTGCCGTCATCCAGAACGTGCTGCCCTGCCCGGGCGAACTAATCACGCCAACGTCGCCCCCCATCAGCCGCGCGATCCGCCGCGAGATGGTCAGGCCCAGCCCCGCCCCGCCGTACCGCCGCGTCGGCGAGTCGTCCCCTTGCGCGAACGGCTGGAACAGCTTCGCCTGCTGCTCGCCGCTGATGCCTATCCCCTGGTCCGCCACCTGGATGCGCAGCAGCACGCTGCCTGCATCCTGTTCCATGGTCGAGGCCTTCACCACCACCTGCCCGCGCTCGGAGAATTTCACGGCGTTGCCCAGGAAGTTGAGCAGCACCTGCCGCAGCCTCAGCGCGTCCCCGCGCAGTTCGTCGGGCACTTCCCCCACCACCTCCCAGGTCAGTTCCAGACCCTTCGTCCGCGCCGCTTCCTCCTGCATCGCGCACGCCCCGGCGATCAGCTTCGTCAGCGAGAAGTCGGCTTCCTCGAGCCTCAGGCCTTCGGCTTCGATGCGCG
The DNA here is from genome assembly GCA_964436755.1 of uncultured Rhodocyclaceae bacterium. Lineage (GTDB taxonomy): Bacteria > Pseudomonadota > Gammaproteobacteria > Burkholderiales > Rhodocyclaceae > Sulfuritalea. The sequence goes on from CAYTFA010000030.1 coordinate 7,319, forward strand.
AGATGTCCAGCACGTCGTTGATGATTTCCAGCAGGTGCTGCGCCGCCGCCTGGCTCTTGCTCAACTGCTCGATCTGCTTGGCGTCCGTCGCCCGCCTCAGGGCCAGCGCGGTCATGCCCATGATGCCGTTCATCGGCGTGCGCAGTTCGTGGCTCATGTTCGCCAGGAACACCGTCTTCGCCCGGCTTGCCGCTTCCGCCGCGTCCCGTGCCGCGGCCAGTTCCGCCGTGCGCGAGAACACCAGTTCCTCCAGGTGGTGCCGGTGCCGTTCCAGTTCCCGTTCCGCCTGCCGCTTCTCGGTGATGTCGTGACCGATGCTCAGTACCCCCACCTGCTTCCCCGCTTCGTCGAGGATCGCCTGGTTTGCCCAGTGCAGGTACACCCGCCTGCCATCCCGCGTGATGTTCTCGTTCTCGTTCTCGGCGTGCGCCCCAGGATGCGCCACGATGTCCGCCACCAGCGCCCCAAGGTCCCGCCCCGTCTCCGACTCCACCGCCGGCACCAGCGTCCCCACCACCGGCCGCCCCAGTATCTCTTCCGCCCTGTATCCAAAGAAGCGCTCGGCATACTCGTTGAAGTACGTCACCCGCCCTTCCATGTCCATCCTCAATATCACCGCGTTCGCGTTCGATACCAATTCACGGTATTTGGCTTCGCTCGACTGGAGCTCGCGGCCGCGCTCCGCGAGGTCCTCGCCTAGGCGGGAGACCTCATCGAGGCGGCTGCGGTACGAACTCACCAGCATCGCCGCCAGCACGCCGGAGAACGCCAGCACCAGCGCCTCGACGATGAACAGCATGGCCGGCGAGATGTCCGGCGGCGTCGGCAGAACGCCGGCGTAGTCCGCCACGGCGTAGCCGGCGCAGGCGCCCACCGACGCCAGCGACATGAGCGCGGCAACGCCGGTGCTGATCCTCCAGGCGGCCATGACGATGATGAGCGGATAGAAGAACAGCGTCACAGAGCGCAGGCCGCCGTCGAACCAGGATACGACCGTGGCGTAGGTCCAGCAGCCGTAGATCATCAGCATCGCCACGGCGCGCACCATTCCCAGCTTGCGCATCACGATGGCGACCGCACCCATCATGATCAGCGTCGCCGGCCCCAGGCCGCGCACGGTCCACAGCATCTCGGGCGCCACCGACCGGATATACACGAGAAAGGCCACGGCGCCGAGTGCAAGAAAGCCTCCGCCGACCAAGGCGAACGATGCCGCCTCGACTTCCGAGACGACATCTCCCGCCTTCCTCGGCGGTTTCCACCACTGCGTCAGAGCTTCACCCATCCAGCTGCTTCGCCTGTTCATATCTCATGGGAGAAATGCTTGTCCAATCGGGCTCCGCCGGCGTTGATCCAGGTCAAGCCTATGACAAAAGTACTAGTGAATGCGCGTTGCTCCGGCATGACCCTGCCGACGTTCCGGCGTATCGGCCTGGCGGCCGGCCGCCAGGCACGGGCCCGGCCCGGGCGGCACGCCGCCGCAATTCCTCAGCTTTCGTCCGAATGGAAGCCAATGCGGTCGCGGCCGGCTTCCTTGGCGTCGTACATTGCGGCGTCCGCCCACTTGAGCAGGTCGTCGGCCGAGGACTCGTGGTTGAGGAACAAGGCGACGCCGATGCTGGCTGTGCAGCGATGCTCGATCACCACGTCTGGTTCGCCTTCGCGCCGCACCGTCAGCTGATAGGCCTGCGCCAAACGGCTGCGGATCTTCTCGGCGACGACCTTTGTCAGCGCCACGGTCTCGGCACGGCTCGCACTCAGTTCGTCGAGGAGGACGACGAACTCGTCGCCTCCGAACCGCGCGACGGTATCCACCTCGCGCAGGCAGCCGCGGATGCGCTGCGCCGCTTCGACCAGAAGGGAATCGCCGACGATGTGACCATGCGTGTCGTTGAGGGGCTTGAAGTTGTCGAGGTCGATGAACATCAGTGAGCCGTAGGCCCCGCTGCGCTTGCTCGCCGCCATGCTCTGGCTCAGGCGGTCATCGAGCAGGCGCCGGTTCGGCAACTGGGTCAGCGGATCGTAAAACGCCAGGCGCCGCACCTGGTCTTCCATGCGCCGGCGCTCGGTGACGTCGTTGTAGAGCAGGATGAAGCCGCCGCCCGGCAGCGGAACGCTGGTGATCTCGAGCACGGTGCCGTTGGGTCGCGTCCGCTCGAAGCGGTGTGGCTGCCGTGCCAGCTCGTCGGCAAAGATGCCCGCCGCCTGCGCATCGACAGACTCCGCCAGCGGATACTCGCCGCGCCCGGCATTGAGCCGGACCACGTCGGCAAACGCCACCTGGCCGGCGTCAAACAGTTCGTCGGGCAGGTCGAGCAATGTGCGAAAGCGCCGGTTGTGCGCGGCCAAGCGGAAATCGGCATCGAACAGCGAGATGGCGCCTGGAAAGTTGTCGATCAGCGTGGTCAGCGTCGCGTTCTGCCGCCGCAACGCCTCCTCGGTCCGCTTGCGCTCGCTGATGTCGCGCCAGACGCAGTAGATGATCTGGCGACTGCCGAGCTCAAGGTAGGACAGCGTCACCTCGGCCCAGAAGTCGCTGCCGTCGGCACGCGTGTGCACCCACTCGAAGCGATGCAGCCCGCGTTCGCGCGCCGTCGCCATCATGCGCTCGGCCTTGGCGTAGGACTCCTCGCCGTCGGGCTGCCTTTCCGGCGACAGGCGCGACGGATGCACGTCGAGGAACTCCGCGCGATTGGCGTAGCCGAGGGTGCGAATAGCGGCCTCGTTGCATTCGACGAAGCGATTGCCTTCAATGATCCAGGTCGGATCGGGCGACGACTCGAACAGCAGCTCGAACCAGCGCGAATCGGCTTTGAGTGGCTCGGGGGACATTCGTCCCATTTTGCCCGCGTTCGCCGGCCGGGGTCATGGAAACCGCATACTGCAGCGCACCATGTGGCGCCGCCGCATCATTCCATGTCAATAACGTGGTTATTCGCCGCGTGGAAGCGCGCGGCCGAGCCGCAACGTCACCCAGAACGTGCTGCCGCGGCCCTCCTCGCTGCTGACACCGATGTCGCCGCCCATCAGGCGCGCGATGCGTCGCGACAGCGCCAGGCCGAGCCCGGCGCCACCGTGGCGACGGGTAAAGGAATCGTCGCCCTGGACGAAGATGTCGAACAACCGAGCCTGCAGTTCGGGGCTGATGCCAATGCCCTGGTCGGCGACCTCGATGCGCAGCAAAGCCGAGCGCGAAGACACATCGGGCGTCGAGACGCGAACTTCGATCCGTCCCTGCTCCGAGAACTTCGCGGCGTTGCCGGCGAGGTGGCCGAGCACCTGCCCGACGCGCATCGCGTCCCCGCGCAGCCGCCCAGGCGTGCCGGGGGCGACGACGCGCACGAACTCGATGCCCTTGGCGCGGGCCGCCGCCTCCGCGCCGGCGCAGGCGTCATCGACGACCCGCGCCAGTTCGAATTCGCGGTCGTCAAGGCGCATTTCGCCGGCGTCGATGTTCGAGACATCGAGGATCTCGTCGATGAGCCCGAGCAGGCGTTGCGCGGATGCCAGCGCCTTGTCGAGCTGGTCCTCCTGCGCCGGATCGGTGGCCCGCCGCCGGGCAAGGCCGGCCATGCCCATGATGCCGTTGAGCGGGGTCTTCAGCTCATGGCTCATCTTGGCGAGGAACAGGCTCTTGGCCCGGCTGGCGGCCTCGGCCGCGTCGCGCGCCGCGGCCAGCTCGCGCGTGCGCGCCTCAACCAGGTCCTCGAGGTGTTCGCGGTACTGGGCCAGCTCCGCAGAGGCGCGGCGACGCTCGGTGACGTCGGCAATGACGCCGACGAGGCCGACGGGATGACCCTCGGCATCGAGCACGCGACGCCCGGTGACGTGCCCCCAGAACTCACCGTCCTCGCCGCGCCGGTAGCGGCGGTCGCCGTCGATGAGCGGAATCTCCCCGGCCAGCAGCGCCGCCACGTTGCGTCGTGCCGTCTCACGTTCCGCCGGGTGGATCAGGTCCCCATAAGTACTGCCCAGCAGGGCTTCCAGCGGCCGCCCGAACAGGTCGGCCATACGCCGGTTGGCGTGGGTAATCACGGCCTTGTCATCGACAAAGAAGATCGCCACGGTCGACGCGTCGAAAATGGACTGCAGCTTCTTGCGGCTGTCCTCGGTCTGTGCCGTGGCTTCCGCCAGCTGCGCAGTGGCGTCGGCCAGGCGCGCCTGGCCGCGGATCAGGGTCATCGCCAGCATGGTGATGAGCAGCGTGATGCCGAGTTCGGCGACGAGCACCGTGCGTTCCGCCGCCGCCACCGCCGGCGGGCCGAAGCCGGGGAGCTCGCTCGCGACGACGGTCCACGGCTGCCCCGCCAGTTCGATGCGGCGCGACGCCCGCATCGAATCCGAA
>CAYTFA010000031.1:0-11362 GCA_964436755.1 uncultured Rhodocyclaceae bacterium
CGAGGGGCGCTTCGAAGTATTCACCATCGGCCGCGACACCGAGTGGGAGAAGGTCAAGGAGATCTACAAGCTGGGCATCAAGCACGGCATGAAGCTGGCCGCCATTTCGGGCGTCAAGGGCGTGTATTCGGACGAGGACATCGCCAAGGTCGTCGCCCTGGCCCGCAAGGCGCGCCGGACATGGAAGGGATCGAGCGACGCCACGACGGCGAAGCCGGCCGCTCGCAAGGCCGCACCGGCAAAGCGTGCGCCGACCAAGGCGTCGGCCGCCAAGGCTGCACCCGGGAAGGCGGCGCCGAAGAAGACGGCCACCGGCAAAGCCGCTGCGCCGAAGAAGAAGGCCGACAGCAAGTCCCCTGCGCCGAAGAAGGTCGCCGCCGTTAAGGTAGCCAAGGCGAAGCGCAAGCCGGCGGGGAAGGCTGGCGCGAAGAAGACAGGCGCCGCCTGAGGCACGCGGGGCGGCCGCCGCGTCGCCCCCTCTGCGGCGGCCGCCTGTCGGCGAGGCTGGCCACCGCGGAAACGCATGGCTTCCTTCTAGGGAGGTTCACCTAGGTCATTAGGGTGCTCTCTCTAATCCGCATCGATAGACTTCGTTCGTCGTAGGCTGGCGTTTGCCGCGGCCCTATCAGCGAAGCAATTCGAATCAATTCGATCGGGAGATAGTCATGGTCAAGAAGCTCGTCATCAAGAAACTCAAGTCGGTCGGTCGCGACAGCCAGTTGTCCGCCACCATTCGCGAATCGGCCCAGCAGATCTGGCTGGCCGGCCTCGGCGCGTTCGCCAAGGCGCAGGAAGAAGGCAACAAGGTGTTCGATGCGCTGATCCGGGAAGGCGAGGCGATCCAGAAGCGCACGCGCAAGATCACCGAGGACAAGGTCACCGAGATGGCAGCCAAGGCCACCGGTACCTGGGACAAGCTCGAGCAGGTATTCGAAAACCGCGTCGCTCGCGCCCTCAACAGTCTGGGCGTGCCTACCAAGGACGACGTGGCCGCGCTGGCAAAGCGCGTCGCCGAGCTGAAAGCCGAAGTCGAGAAGCTGAATCGCGGCGCCAAGGCGGCAGCCAAGCCCAAGGCGGCGCGTGCGCCGCGCAAGACCGCGTCGAAGTCCCCCGCTTAAGCGTCGGCTTGGACGGCGCTTGGCCGGGCCGGGCAGGGGTACGTCGTGAGGCATGAGCGACGGCCGCGGGCGGCGCTTGCCCTGGCGGGCGGCGGTCCGCTCGGCGCCATCTACGAAGTCGGTGCGCTGATGGCGCTTTCCGAGGCGCTGGAGGGTTTCGACTTCAACGACCTCGATGCCTATGTCGGCGTCAGCGCAGGCGGCTTCATCGCCGCCGGGCTCGCCAACGGGCTGAGCCCGGCCTACCTGTACCGGATGTTCATCGACAGCGAGTCGGCGGAGATTCCCTTCGAGCCGGAGATGCTGTTGCGGCCGGCGCTTGCCGAATACACGGGCAGGGCAGGGCGCGTTCCCGGCCTGCTCGGCGACGCCCTGGTCGAGTGGTTGCGAAACCCCCTGCGGGCCGACGTGATGGCGGTGTTCGAGCGCCTGGCGCGGGCGATTCCGACGGGCGTGTTCGACAACGAAGGAATCGACCGCTTCCTCACCCGGCTGTTCTCGCGGGCCGGGCTGAGCAACGATTTCCGCCGATTGCCGCACCGCCTTTATCTCGTTGCCACCGAACTCGATTCCGGAGCCGCGGTGGCCTTCGGCACGCCGGGACGCGATCACGTGCCGATTTCCCGCGCGATCCAGGCCAGTGCCGCGCTGCCGGGGCTGTTCCCGCCGGTGGAGATCGACGGCCACTGGTACGTCGATGGCGCCCTGAAGAAGACCCTGCACGCGTCGGTCGCGCTGAAGGAGGGGGCCAAGCTGGTGCTCTGCGTCAATCCTCTGGTGCCCTTCGATGCCCAGCATGCCGCCCACGAACGGCACGTGAAGCACCGGCATCTGGTGGACGGAGGGCTGCCCGTGGTGCTGGCGCAGACCTTTCGCGCCATCATCCATTCGCGCATGAAAAGCGGCCTAGCGCGCTACGAGATCGAGTACAAGGACGCCGACGTGATCCTGTTCGAACCGCGCCCCGACGATGCCGACATGTTCTTCAGCAACATGTTCAGCTACGCCGACCGCAAGCGCCTGGCATTGCTGGCCTACCGCAAGACGCGCGAGGAACTGCTGCGCCGCTACGACGAACTGGCACCCCGCCTGGCGCGCCACGGGGTGCGCATCAATCGCGCCGTGCTCGAGGCGCCGCACGGTGCGCCGGCGCGACGCGTGGTGAGTCTGTCCCACCGGCGCGCGCGCACCATGGGGCGGGCTGCACTCGATCTCTCCGATACGCTCGACGACCTGGCCCGCGCACTGCGCCGCTTGCGCGTGAGGGCGCCGAGGCGAGCCGCGGCCTGAACGGCAGCGTCGACGACGTGGCCATTCTGCTATCCTCATCGGCATCGAATGCCACGCCACCGAGTGATGGAAAAGAAGCCCAAGCGCCGCACCCGCGAACGCATCCTCGAGACATCGCTGCAGTTGTTCAACGATTTCGGCGAACCGAACGTGACGACGCAGCTGATCTCGGACGAGATGGGCATCAGCCCGGGCAACCTCTACTACCACTTCCACAACAAGGACGAGATCATCGAGTCGCTGTTCGTGGATTTCGAGCGCAGCATCGAGGAGGCGCTGGCGGCGCCTTCGCGCCGCGCGCCGAACGTCGAGGACATCTGGCTGTTCCTCCACCTCGTGTTCGAGGGCATCTGGAAGTACCGCTTCCTCTACCGCGACCTCAACGACCTGCTGTCGCGCAACCGGCTGCTGGAGACCCACTTCAAGCGCATCGTGCAGCACAAGATGAACACGGCGCGGGTGATCTGCCGCGGTCTGGTGGCCACCGGCGACATGAAGGCGACGCCGGCCGAGATACAGGCGCTGGCCGTCAACATGACCATCGTCGCGACCTACTGGCTGTCGTACGAGTTCGTCAGCGATCCGCGCCGTCCCATCGGCAGCGAAAGCCTGGCGCGTGGCGCCTTCCAGGTCATGGCGCTGGCGGCGCCGTACCTGACGGGCCGCTCGCGCGAGCTGTTCGAGAAGCTGTCGCGCAACTACCTGACGGACTGATTCACACGGGAGAAAACTAGATGGCAAAGGCGAACTGGAAGAAGTTCCCCCTTGCGGACAAGGCCTTCGTGTATGCCGGGCCGGCGCTGAAGAAGCACTGGGACCGCCTGCATCGTGGCGATTGCGAGCCCTTTCCGGCGGACGAGGCCGTGCAGGAGGCCTGGCGCCTCTATCACCAGGGCGAGTTCCAGAAGGCCTGCGAGGCCGGACTGGCCGCCGGTCCGGACGGTTACAACGCCGCCAACAAGGCGATGATGATCCATGCGACCTACCTGGAAGACAATGACAAGCGCAAGCTGGAACTGTTCCAGGCGATAGTCTCGCGCTGCGACGAGCTGCAGCGCGTGCAGCCGAAGAACGTCAATGGCCACTACTTCCAGGCCTATGCGCTGGGACGCTACAGCCAGGGTATCTCGGTTCTCAATGCCCTGACGCAGGGTCTGGGCGGCCGCATCAAGGCGGCACTGGAACGGGCGCTGAAGCTCGAGCCGAAGCACGCCGAGGCGCATATTGCCCTCGGAGCCTACCATGCCGAAGTCGTGGACAAGATGGGCGCCATGGTCGCCAAGCTGACCTACGGCGCCAGCAAGGAACTATCGCTGAAGCATTTCGACGTCGCCTTGAAGCTGACGCCGGGTTCCGCCATCGCCTGCATCGAGTACGCCAATGCGCTGGCGATGCTGTTCGGCCAGAGCCGCCTGAAGGACGCCGTCGCGCTTTACGAGCAGGCAGCAGCGGCGACGCCGGTCGAGGCGATGGAACGTCTCGACGTCGAACTGGCCAAGGCGGAACTCGCCGACTAGCCGGCCGTCCGGCAGGGCTTGGCAGCGCGGCGGCCGCCGGGAATACGGCCCGGCCGCTAGCCGGCCAGATTGCGGAATCGCTTGGGTATTCGCATCGGCGTCGCGGCAGGAGCCGGCGCCGCGGTCTTGGCTGCCGGCCGGCGTGCCGTCGTGCGCTTCGCGGCGGGCTTTCTGCCTCCCTTTGCGGCCGGTGCTTTCCTCGTTCCGCCCTTGCCGGTTTTCCCGCCCGCTTTCCCGGGTGCGCCGGGTGTCGGTGCAGCGACCCGGCCGAACAACTGCTGCTCGGCCAGGGTCGGATCGAAGGGCTGCTCCCATTCCAGCATCAGCAACGCCAGCAACATCTTCTCGAATTCGGAGTCGAACAGCGGCGTGAGGGTTTCGGGGTCGGGCACGAAGTGCCGGTCGGTGATCAGGCCGAACTGCACCATGTCGTTGTAGCTGAGGATGGAGACGCCGATGCCGATGTTGCCGGACTGCGGTACCCAGAACATGATCTGGTCGAGCCGTGAACCGGCGAGGTAGAGCGGCTCGCGCGGGCCGGGCACATTGGTCATCACCGCGCTGCCCTTGGCGGCGAGCATGTCGAGGAATTGCTGCTGGACCAGTTTCGGCGCGTAGCCGACGGCGGCCAGGATGGCCAGGGTCAGCGGCGGCTGGAAGGAACCCTTGAGTTCGTTCATGCGGCTGCGCACCAGGAACAGGCGGGCGAACGGGTTGGGCTCCCAGAGCGGCAGCGACAGCGTAACAAGTCCGAAGCGGTTGCCGAGCGTGCCTTCGTCGCGGGCGGAACGCAGGTTCACCGGCACCATGGCGCGCACCTCGACGCCTTCCACCGATTCGCCGCGTTGCAGGAAATAGGCGCGGAAGGCGCCGGCGACGGCGGAAAGCAGCACGTCGTTGACCGAGCAGCCGAGCGCCTTGCCCAGCGCCTTCACCTCCTCGAGCGGCAGTGGATCGGACCAGGCCACCCGCTTCTGAGTGCCGGTGTGGCCCTTGAGTATGGTGGGCGAGTCGGGCGGCAACGCGAGCAGCTTGGCCAGTTCGGCGAGCATGCCGATGCCGTACTCGCCATAGGTTTGCAGGCGCTCCGGGCTGTGCGCCAGGTCAAGGGCGCGGGCGCCGAGGTCGCCGCCGGCACTGAGCGCCGATTCGATGCCTTCGACCAGGGTTTCCAGCAGGCCGTGGGAAGGCTCGAAGCCGCCGCTGTCATCGGCGTCGTCGGCACCCCATGCCAATTCGGCCGGAATGTCGGGCGGCGCGCCCGGCGATGTGTCGGTGAGCGAGAGGAAGACCCCGACCAGGGCTATGCCGTCGGCGATCGAATGGTGGATGCGGATCACCATCGCCGACCCACCCTCGAAGTCCTCGATCAGGTCGAAACGCCACAGCGGCTTGCCGGGATTCAGCGGTTGCACGGCGAGTTCGCTCGCCAGTGCCTGCAGGGCCTCCTTGCCGGCGCCGGCAGGTAGCGCGCGGCGGCGCAGGTGGGAATCGATGTCGAAGTCGGGATCGTCCTCCCAGTAGGTGCCGCCAACTTCCTGCACGGCGCATTGGCGGAAGCGGCGGTAGCGCCCGACCAGGCGGGCGGCGACCGTGTCGCGCAAGCGCGGATAGTCCACGGGCTGCTTGAAGACGATCACGCCGACGATCATCATCAGGTTGGTCGGACGGTCCATGCGCAGCCATGCCGTGTCAACGGCCGACATCCGTTCGCGTCTGGGCATTGCGATATTCCTCAAAGATGAAGACATATAATAGTCCAAGCCAAATCCCGGCAACCACCATTACGCGGCGAGGAATCCGATGAGCAACCTGAAGAAGCAATTCGAGACGGCCGTGGCCGACTCCAAGAAACTTCCCGAGCGCCCCTCCAACGAAGTCCTGCTGCAGCTCTACGCGCTTTACAAGCAGGCCACCGAGGGCGATGTCGAGGGCAAGCGCCCCGGCTTCACCGACATGGTCGGCCGCGCCAAATACGACGCCTGGACCGCGATCAAGGGTACCGAGAGCAACGACGCGATGAAGCGCTACGTCGATCTGGTGAAGTCGCTCAAGGGCTGAGCATTCCGTGCACGCCGCCGGGTGGGAAACCCGGTGTGCGCGGCAGCGGCCGTCGCTAGGCCGGCCCGAAATTCTCGTCGCAGAAGCGGTGGATTTCGTGCTCGATGCGCGGCCTCAGTGCGGCGAGCAGAAAGCCGAGCTTGACCACGATCTCGACTTCCTTCTTGCCCACCTCGATGTGCCCCTCGACGCCCATGCGCCGGAAGTTCAGCGTCTGGCCGTCCCACTCGTGGTCGAGCCCGAACTCTTCGCCCAGTTCCTCGGCGATCCTTTCCGCACCCTTGAGCGCCTTCTTCAGCGTCGTGTGATGCGCGCGGACCACATGTATTTCGCTCACGGCGTCGGGCCCTAGGCTTTTTCGTCGCGCAACTGGCGGCGCAGGATCTTGCCGACGTTGGTCTTCGGCAGTTCGTTGCGGAAGGCGATGTGGCGCGGCACCTTGTAGGCGGTCAGGTTGGCCCGGCAGTGCTCGATCAGCGAATCCTCGGACAGCCCCGGGTCCTTCTTCACGACGTAGATCTTCACCGCCTCACCCGTCTTCGGGTCGGGCACGCCGACCGCGGCGGATTCGAGGACACCCGGGTGCAGCGCCAGCACGTCCTCGATCTCGTTGGGATAGACGTTGAAGCCGGACACCAGGATCATGTCCTTCTTGCGGTCGACGATCTTGACGAAGCCGTCCGCGTCGATCGCGGCGACGTCGCCGGTGCGCAGGAAGCCGTCGGGCGTCATGACCTTGGCCGTCTCCTCCGGCCGGTTCCAATAGCCCTTCATCACCTGCGGGCCGCGGATGCACAGTTCGCCTGCTTCACCGATCGCCAGTTCCTTGCCGTCGTCGTCGCGGATGGAGACCTCGGTCGACGAGATCGGCAGGCCGATGCTGCCGTTGTAGGCCTCGAGGTCCACCGGGTTGATGGTGGCGGCCGGCGAGGTTTCCGTCAGGCCATAGGCCTCGAGCAGGGTTACCCCGGTGATCTCTTTCCAGCGCTCGGCCACCGCGCGCTGCACGGCCATGCCGCCGCCCAGCGTCAAGCGTAGCTGCGAGAGGTCGATCTTCGCGAACTCCGGGTTGTTGACCATGGCGTTGAACAGCGTGTTGACGCCGGTGATCGTCGTGAATTTGTACTTGGAAATTTCCTTGACGAAGCCCGGAATGTCGCGCGGGTTGGTGATCAGCAGGTTGGTGGCGCCGATCTTGAGGAAGGTCAGGCAGTTCGCCGTCAGCGCGAAGATATGGTACAGGGGCAGGGCAGTGACGATCAGCTCGTGGTCGCGCAGGAAAGGCCGGATCCAGGCATGCGACTGCTGCAGGTTGGCGATGATGTTGCGATGCGTCAGCATCGCGCCCTTGGACACGCCGGTGGTACCGCCCGTGTACTGCAGGAAAGCGATGTCGTCGTGCGTCACCTCCACCGGCTGCAGCGGATGGCGCCCGCCCTCGATCAGCGCATCGCGCAGTTCGATGGCGTTCTTGATGTCCCACGCCGGGACCATCTTCTTGACGCGCTTGACCACGAGGTTGACGATCATCCGCTTGGGGAAGTCGAGCATGTCGCCGAGCTGGGTGACGATCACGTGCTTGACCGGCGTGCGTGCAACCACCTTCTCCAGCACGCTCGCGAAGTTTTCGACGATGACGATGGCCTCGGCGCCCGAATCCTTGAGCTGGTGCTCGAGTTCACGCTCGGTGTAGAGCGGGTTGCAGTTGACGATGGTGTAGCCCGCGCGCAGCGCACCGTAGAGGCAGATCGGGTACTGCAGCAGGTTCGGCATCATCAACGCGATGCGTGCGCCTCGCGGCAGCTTCAGCACCGACTGGCAATAGGCACCGAAGTTGGCCGAGAGTTTCTCCAGCTCGGCATAGGTGATTGCCTTGCCCATGTTGATGTAGGCATCGCGGGCGGCATACTGCTTGGCGCTCTTGAGGAACAGGTCGCCGATCGAGCGGAATTCGTTGACGTCGATTTCGGCCGGGACGGTGCTCGGATAGTGCTTGAGCCAGATCTTTTCCATGGCATCCTCCTTATGGGAATTCTTTTCAGCCTATTCTAATCACTTCGAGTGACGCGCCGCAGACCGGGCCGGGGCGCCGCTAGAATGGCTTCTTTCGTGTCTGCGCCCGTCCCGAGATGCCGTCCCATCCCCGCTGGCCAGCCCTCCTGCGCGTCCTCGGTGCGTTTGCATTCGCGCTCGCCGCGATGCCGGGCGCGGCCGAAATCCTCTCCACTGACGCCGGCGGCACTCTGGTGCGGCTGGCGATGCCGGCGCGGCGCATCGTCAGCCTGGCGCCGAACATAACCGAGCTCGTGTATGCGGCCGGCGCCGGCGAGCGGCTGGTGGGCAATGTTGACTTCGGCAACTATCCTGCGGCGGCCGGCCGGGTTTCCCGGGTCGGCAGCCACGACCGCATCGATCTCGAGGCCGTCGTCGCCCTGCGGCCGGACCTGGTGCTGGGCTGGCGCAGCGGCAACCCGGCGGCGGCGATCGCCCGCTTGCGGGCGCTGGGGGTCGTGGTGTATTTGTCCGAACCCGGCCGCATTGCCGACATCGCCGGCGAACTGGAGGCCATCGGCCGCCTCGCCGGAACGGAGGTGGCTGCCAGTGCTGCCGCGCGAGCCTTCCGCGAGCGCCTGGCCGCGCTCGAGGCGCGTCATTCCGGGCGGCCGGAAGTCCGCGTGTTCTACCAGGTGTGGAAGCAGCCGCTGGTGACCGTCAATGGCCGCCAGGTGATCAGCGATGCGTTGCGAATCTGCGGCGGGCGCAACATCTTTGCCGACCTGCCGGCGCTGGCGCCGACGGTGTCGGTCGAGGGAGTGCTTGCCGCCGATCCGGACGCCATCGTCGCCAGCGGCATGGACGAGGCGCGCCCGGAGTGGCTGGACGACTGGCGGCGCTGGCCGCGGCTGCGCGCGGTGGCGGAGGGCAATCTGTACTTCGTGCCCCCCGACCTGATCCAGCGCCATACGCCGCGCATCCTCGACGGTACCGAGATTCTTTGCCGGCACCTCGAGGCGGTGCGCGCCAAACGCGGCCGCTAGCGGGTCTCGCGCTTACGCCGCCCCTCCGCGGGCGCTGCCTCGCGGCCGCGGAACTCCATCGCCATCTCGAATGCGGCGCGCGTGAAGGCGAGCACGGCGGCGAACTCACGGTCGGAAAGCTGGCGCGCCTCGTCGTCGGCCCGGTAGATGTTGGCGAACTCGCGTTCGCGTGCGGTCTGGATCAGCAGGCGGCCGACGCCGAGGTATTCGAGCGCGCGCCAGACGTCCGGGTTGGAGCTGCGCGTGAACTTCATGACGAAGCCGACCGGGTCGTTGCGTCCCAGCACGGCGGCGAGGCGCAGGATGATCTCGAAGGGAACGCCGATGCGGCCCTTTTCCCAGGCCTCGATCAGCGTCGGGTCCTTGAGGTTGATCGCCGTGCCGACTTCGTTGATCGTCAGGCCGGCGGCGCGCCGCAGTCGGCGCAGCGCGGCGCCCGTGCGGAGCCAGACGGCCGGGTCGGACAGCGCGGGCAGCAGGGCCTTGAGCAGACCGGCGGCGAGCAGGATGGGCTTGCCGTTGCGCAGGGCACGGGCGACTTCGGCGGCGGTCTTCAACGTGGCGGCAGCGCCGACGGTGGCGGCCCCGACGTCGAGCACCTTGCCGGCCATGGAGCGCATCTGGTCGGTGAGGCCGGGATCAGGCGCAGCGGCAGCGGCCTTGCGCGGGGCAGCGCGCTTGCGCGGGGCTGGGGTCTTCGGGCGGCGTGCGGTGGCCATGGTGGTCCTCCTTGTGCGGCCGGCCGGCCCGGCCCGCGGGCGCTACTCTAGCCGAAGACCTGCCAGTCGAGGCAAATGCAGCGCATGCGGCGGCGTTCAGCCGGGAACGAACCAGCGCCCTCCCTCGGAGCGCAGTTCGCGCAGCGGATGGCCGTAGAGGCGGGCAAGGTTTTCCGCGGTGACGATGCGGTCCACCGGGCCGGCTTCCCATGCGCCGTCGCCGAACAGCAGCAATGCCTGGTTGCAGTAGCGCGCCGCGAAGCCCGGGTCGTGCAGCACCGCAACGACGGCATCACCGGCCTGCGCCCTGCGCGCCAGGAGTTCCATCGTCGCTACCTGGTGCGACAGGTCGAGATGCGTAAGCGGTTCATCGAGCAGGTAGAGGCCGGGTTGCAGGGCCAGCAGCAGTGCGATGGCGAGGCGCTGGCGCTCGCCGCCGGACAGGGTATGCACGTCGCGTTCGGCGAAGCCCTCGAGGTCGACCTCGCCCAGCGCCTTGGCGGCGAGGCGGCGATCTTCGGCGGTTTCCCAGTCCCAGCGACCGAGGTGGGGATGGCGGCCGACCAGCACGGTCTCCATCACGGTGGAGGCGAAGGGGTCGATCTGCTGTTGGGCGAGGAAGCCGCGGCAGCGCGCCAGGTCCCGCGCAGCCAAGCCCTGCGCCGCATGGGGCGCGTCGATGCCGCCGACTTCGAGGCGTCCGGCCTGCGGCGGGCGCAAGCCGGCGAGCGTCGCCAGCAGCGTCGACTTGCCGGCCCCATTGCGACCGAGCACCGCCCACGTATCGCCCGGAGCCACCGCGAGGTCGAGGTCGCGCGCAATGCGAAGTTCGCCGATGGCGACGTCGAGACGCTCGGTACGGAGCAGGGATGCCCTCATGGCGCCTTCATTCCGTCCGCCGCGGCTCGCGCGCTAGCAGGAAGAGGAATACCGGGACGCCGATCAGCGCGGTGAGCACGCCGACCGGCAGCTGCTGGGGCGCGATGGCGGTGCGGGCGAGGGTATCCGCCAGCACGAGCAGGCTGCCACCGACGAGCGCAGCGGCGGGCAGCAGCAGACGCTGGTCATTGCCCCAGCCCAGCCGCAGCATGGCCAGACGTACCAGGTGGGGGACGACGAGACCGATGAAGCCGATGCTGCCGGCGGTGGTTACCGCCACTGCCGTGAGCAGCGACGCGAGCAGGTAGACGCCGTGCTTGACGGGGTCGACGGCCACCCCCAGCGAGCGCGCGAGAAGGTCCCCGCGCGCGAGCAGGTTGAGCTCGCGGGCGAAGGGCAGGGTGAGCATGAGGCCGGCGCCGAGAACGGCCAGCGCCGGCCATGGCGCCACGGCGTGGCCGAGGTCGCCCATGAGCCAGAAGACCATGCCGCGCAGCCCGTCGCCGGGAGCGATGGAGAGGATCAGCGCCACGATGGCGCCGCAGCCGGAGGCGACGATCACCCCGGTCAGCAGCAGCCGTGAGCGCGTCCAGCTGCTGTCGCCGTGGGCCAGGCCGAAGACCAGCAGCATGGTGGCCAGCGCGCCCGCGAACGATGCCGTGCCCGTCAGCAGCAGCGACGCGCCGGCCAGCATGGCGGCCAGTGCGCCCACCGCGGCGCCGCCGGAGATGCCCAGCACG
>CAYTFA010000032.1:0-11110 GCA_964436755.1 uncultured Rhodocyclaceae bacterium
GCAAGCCGCAGGACGGCAAGATCAAGTTCAAGAAGTTCGGGCCGCTCGACATCGAACTGCGCGTCGCCACGCTGCCGACCACGGGGGGGGTGGAAGACGTGGTGATGCGGATTCTGGCCGCCGGCGAGCCGATACCGCTCGACAAACTGGGCGTGCTGCCGACCAACCTCACCAAGCTCAAGGCGACGATTTCCAAGCCCTACGGCCTCTTCTTTGTGTGCGGCCCCACGGGCTCCGGCAAGACGACAACGCTGCACTCCGTGCTTGGCTACCTGAATACCGTCGATACCAAGATCTGGACTGCCGAGGATCCAGTCGAAATCACCCAGAAGGGCCTGCGCCAGTGCCAGGTGAACAAGAAGGTGATCGATTTCGCGACGGTGATGAAGGCCTTCCTGCGAGCGGACCCGGACATCATCATGGTCGGCGAGATGCGCGACGCCGAAACCACGGG
Organism: uncultured Rhodocyclaceae bacterium; assembly: GCA_964436755.1. GTDB lineage: Bacteria > Pseudomonadota > Gammaproteobacteria > Burkholderiales > Rhodocyclaceae > Sulfuritalea. Next base: position 455 of record CAYTFA010000032.1, read on the forward strand.
CATTGGCATCGAAGCCTCACTGACGGGCCACCTCGTCTTCGCCACCCTGCACACGAACAGCGCGCCGGAATCCATCATCCGCCTGCTCGACATGGGCATGGACCCGTTCAACTTCGCCGACGCGCTGCTCGGCATCCTGGCCCAGCGCCTGGCCAAGCGCCTGTGCAAGTGCAAGGAGGCCTATTCGCCGGACGATGAGGAAATCCGCCTCTTCATGAAGGAGTACTGCAGCGAACTGGAGAACACCACACCCTTCCAGAAGGACATGAAGGCCGCCTATGCCGAAACCCAGGCTCGGCTGATCAAGGACTACGGCAAGGACGGAAAGTTCGTGTTCACCCGGGCCAAGGGCTGCGATGCCTGCGGCGGCAGCGGGTACAAAGGGCGGGTCGGTTTGCATGAGTTGATGATCGGCACCGAACCCATCAAGAAGCTGATCCAGGAGCATGCCCGGGTTGCCCAGTTGTTTGCCCAGGCGCTCGAGGATGGAATGCTTACGCTGAAGATGGACGGCCTGGAAAAGGCCCTGCAGGGTGTCACGGACATCAAGCAGGTACGTGCGGTCTGCATCAAGTAGGGCGGACATGGACAGCACGCGCGACCTGTTTCGGCGTCTCGAGCAGCTCAACGAAATCGGGGCGGCGCTCTCCAAGGAGCGCGACATCGACAGGCTGCTCGAGAACATTCTCGTCGCGGCGAAAACGATTACCCACGCTGATGGCGGCACCCTCTATCGAATGACGGAGGACAGGAAGGCGCTGCGCTTCGAGATCATCCGCACCGACTCCCTGCATATCGCCATGGGCGGAACGACGGGCACGGCGATCAATTTCCCCAATCTTCCGCTGTCGAACGACAAGGGCGAACCCAACGATTCGATGGTGGCCGCCTATGCGGCGATCCACGACAAGACCGTCAATATCGCCGACGCCTATACTGAGGCCGGATTCGATTTCTCCGGCACACGCAGTTTCGACGAGCGTACCGGCTACCGCTCCAAATCATTCCTCACCGTTCCGATGAAGAACCACGAGGGCGAGATCATCGGGGTGCTGCAACTCATCAATGCGGTCGATCCGGCCACGAAGCTGGTAACGACGTTTTCGTCCGCCGACCAGGGCCTTGCCGAATCCCTGGCGTCCCAGGCCGCCATCGCGCTAACCAACCGGCTGCTGATCACGCAGCTCGAAGAACTGTTTGAGTCCTTCATCAACCTCATCAACCTTGCCATCGATGAAAAGTCGCCCTACACGGGGGGACACTGTCAGCGCGTGCCGGCACTGACCATGATGCTGGCTGAAGCGGCGGACCAGACCGCGGATGGTCCGCTCGCCGGCTTCAAGATGGACGACCGTGATCGTTACGAATTGAAGATCGCCGGGTTGCTGCACGACTGCGGCAAGGTGACGACACCGGTGCACGTGGTGGACAAGGCGACAAAGCTGCAAACGCTGTTCGACCGCATTCACCTCATCGATACCCGGTTCGAAGTGCTCAAGCGTGATGCCGAGATCGAGGCCCTGCGCGCCCGGTTGGCCCTGAACGGAACGAACAACCCGCAGGCCGAGGCAGCAATCGACGACAGGTACGGCGACAGGCTGCGCGAGATCGAGGAAGAGCGTACCTTCCTGCGCAAGTCCAATATCGGCGGCGAGGCGATGAAGGAAGAGGACCAGAATCGCGTGCGAGACATCGCCGTTCGCTACCGCTGGCGTGATGGCGAGGGCACGGAAGCCAACTTCCTCGACGCCGACGAAACCGAGAACCTGTCGATTCGCGCCGGTACGCTGACGCAAAAGGAGCGGGAGATCATCAACCACCACATCGTGGCGACGATCAAGATGCTCGAGCAGCTACCCTGGCCGAAACATCTGACGCGGGTCCCGGAGTATGCAGGTGGCCACCACGAGCGCATGGACGGCAAGGGCTACCCGAAGGGACTCAAGCGCGAGCAGATGTCCTGGCAGGCGCGCATGATGGGTATTGCCGACATCTTTGAAGCGCTGACGGCGCGCGATCGTCCCTACAAGCCCGGCATGAAACTGTCCCAGGCGATGTCCATCATGGCCAATTTCAAGAAGAACGGCCACATCGACCCCGATCTCTTCGACGTCTTTGTGCGCCAGGGCGTGTATCGCCGCTATGCCGAGCAGTTTCTCGATCCGGCACAGGTAGATGCGGTAGACGAGGGGACGATCCTCGCGGAGAAGTCTTGAGCGTCTCGAGATTGTCGGGTCGCAGCCATGGTAATGGCCGGCCATAACTGAAGTTCCACATGTTCGACCTCTTTCAGTTTCTCGGCGACGAGGACAGTGTCATTACGATCCTGGATGTTGGGGCAGCTTTTACCCAGGAGCCTCCCTATCAGCATCTACTGGACATCAAGCGAGCCAAAGTCATCGGTTTCGAGCCCGACGAGAGGGCCTGTCTCGAATTGAGTGCCCGATTCGGTAGTCCGCATCGCTTCTTCCCGTATTTCATTGGTGATGGCAAACCGGGAACCTATTGGGAAACCAACTGGGGCCCCACAGGATCGATTTTCGAGCCTAACTTGGCGCTGCTGGATAAGTTCCAACTATTGGCGGAAGTAACGAAGCCTGTCGCTACACATATCGTTTCCACACGTCGGCTTGACGATATGCATGAAATCGACGACGTGGACTTTGTCAAGATCGATGTTCAAGGTAGTGAGCTGGGCATATTCCAGAATGCCAAGCGGGTGCTGGGAAGTGCGTTGCTGATTCAGACCGAGGTTTCGTTCGTCGAATCGTATGTTGGCCAGTCAATGTTTTCGGACATCGACTCGTTCCTTCGGACAAGCGGCTACCAGTTCCATGACTTTCTCGGTTTCGGATCCCGGGCATTCAAACCAGCGGTAAATCCTGCTAACTATTCGCCAAATCCATGCCTTAGCGCATTTCGACAGAAGATATGGGCAGATGCCTACTACGTTAAGGACTGGATGAAGTTGGGGGACCTGCCTCTAGACAAACTGGTCAAATATGCCGTTCTAATGCATGACATCGTACGCTCGTATGACCTCGCTTACCTCATTCTTCGCGAGCTAAGCCGGCGGGATGGTGGAGACATTGCTACTCGATATATCAATCTAATGCAGGATTGGGGTCGGTGCTCCGTTATCGACCCGGTTGGTTATGACAAGGATTGGATGCCCAAGCTTTCGCCTGTCGATGCGATGGAGACGGCTGAGGTCAAGGAGGGGCAAGCAATCGATTCAATCGTGCTGCAGACAAGCGACGGTACCCTCGTGTCCGTGCCCACCGATCTGACATGTACGGCAACCTACGTGCTTCTTGAGCAGGAGCGCTGGATGGAGAAGGAACTAGCCTTTCTGATGGATTGGCTGCGCCCTGGGATGAACGCCATCGATATTGGCGCCAATGTGGGAGTCTATAGCTTGCCGTTTGCTAAGCGCATTGGACCGGAAGGCAGTGTATTTGCCTTTGAGCCTGGCAGCGAGAACAGGCGAAACCTTGAAGTCGGCCGACTGGCCAACAGGCTCGGCAATCTGAGCATTTCTTCTATTGCGCTTGCGGAATCGGAACGGACTGGCTGGCTCAAACTTGAAGTGACCGGCGATCTAAACTCGCTCGTAGATCAGCCAGAACTTGGAGAAGATGTTGAGCAAGTCCAAGTATCGACTCTTGATGCACTTTCGGGAAGATTCCACTGGCCACAGATTGACCTCGTGAAGATTGATGCCGAAGGGCAGGACGCGAACATTGTCGATGGTGGACGCCGTTTCTTTGAGAGTAACTCCCCACTGGTAATGTTCGAGGTAGTGCATTTCGGCCACGAATCCAGATCGGCGGGCCCATTATTTGCATCGATGGGTTACCGCATCTTCCGGCTTCTTCGCGACCAGACTTTCCTTGTACCAATGGAAACAGGTGAAGCGCTTGACGAATATGAGGTGAATCTATTTGCGGCCAAGCCGGATCGGGTCGCAACACTTGCCGCCAGTGGGCACCTCGCTTTGAGTACCGAGTCAGTAGCGTTAAGCCTTGAGGAAGAACTTAGGGCGATTGAAGGCCTCTTGTCGCAACCATTTGCACGACATTTTGAATTCTCGATCGACGACGTTCGTGGATGTGAGCACTCCCAAGTCCTCATCGCATATTCCGCCTACCGGTTCGCAGGCTTATCCCCTGGTAGGCGGCTCGGATTGCTCCGAGACGCCTACGTGAGAGGCAAAGCCCTATGCGCGCATCGGCCTACGGCAGCTGGCCTTTCAACTTTCGTGCGAATTTCTCATGCGCTAGGTTATAGACGACAGGCGGGTGATGCTTTGTTGCGAATGCTGGAAATACCCCTAGGCGACCTAGATGCACCCTTTTTTCCGCCTTGCCCAAGGTATGAGAGCCTTTCTCCTGGTGATCAGGAGCATAATTGGTTCGGTGCGGCAGTCATCGAGCAACTCGAGTTGGTGCGCTCGCACTCCTCAAGATTTACCTCCCAGGATGGGTTCGAGAACTTGACTCAGTTGTGCGATGGACCGTTTGCGTCTGCTGAGATGCTGCGACGCATTATTCTGAAGGGGATTCTTTCGAATTGGCCGCCGGCGAAGCTTGCCGGCTATATCCAAGCAGTCGAGGGGTATTCACATTGCAACGCGGAATTCTGGGGAGAAGAACATCTCGCGGGCATGATCGGCGAGGTTTGGGCTGCTCGTAATGGACATCGTACCTAAACCCAAAATGGTGTCGAATTTTGACGGGAAGTGACGAAAATTGGCACTCGATCGCGGAATGAGGCCTTCCCGCAGTGAGAAATATTTGGCGTGAATCTTGCTGCACAAGTGTTAAGCTTAGCTTGTGTGGTTGGGCGAGGGTTTGCGGGACCGGATCGGTACCTAATAATCTGTCGGTGGTAGCGTGACGAAGTTTCGTAGCAGGGGGCAACCCCATCATTACAGGAGAATGTTTATGAAATCCAAGCTACAGAAGGGGTTTACCCTGATCGAGCTCATGATCGTGGTTGCGATCATTGGCATCCTCGCGGCGATCGCGATTCCGCAGTTCAGCGAGTACACCAAGAAGGGCGAAGATAAGGCGGCCCAGTCGGATGCCAAGAACCTGCTGACGCAGGCCGTGGCCAACGCCAATCCCTAATCTCGCGCCGCGACTCTTCAAGGAGAAATACATGAAAAAGGTCATTCTTGGTTCCGTTCTGGCCGTGGCAGCGGTCACAGCGAATGCCACAACTCAGAGCCAGTCGTTCTGTACCGGCGGAAGCAACCAAGCTGCTGCCCCTGCTGCGACGGGTTCCGATACCGACAACAACTTCGTCAAGGTTGTCTTCACTCCAAGGTGCTCAGCCAACGTAAGCCTGATCGGAAAGGATGGCGGCGTGTTTTACGCGGTCGGTTCGGGCTCGTCGAAGGGCAAAACCTCGTTCCGCGGTTCGTCCGCGGGCGGTGGTATTGTTAGTGATGCTACTTGTGCTACGGGGGGCTGCACCACTAGCGACGCTCAGACCGCTGCACAAAGTACCAGCAACCTACCATCGGGCTGACATACAGTCTTTGGCTGGTTGTACAGGCGCGCCCGAGCATTACTGGGCGCGCCTTTCTATTTCTTGCGGAACTACCACATGTTGGGTTTCTTTCTTTCCGGTGTGCGTTCCGGGCTGCGCGGTCGCAGCTTTCAGGCAGTGCTTGTTCTCGGTTTTCTGCTTGTAGGAGTCGCCTATCTGTCGGCGGGTTTTTCACCGCGCCATCCGCGTACCGTTGCTCTTGACATCGGGCTGTCGGGAATCCGGGTTACGTTGGTTTTGTTGAGCCTGTTCTGGGTTCAGGAGCTTCTCGCCAAAGAAGTTGAACGAAAGACAGTGCTTCACTCGCTGGCCTATCCGGCGACTCGCGGGCACTTCGTTCTGGGGCGCTATCTTGCCGTCGTCGCGCTTTCCGGAATGGCGGCGCTTGCTCTTGGCCTTGGCCTGGTTGGTGTAGTGGCGATCGCCAGCGACTACAGCCAGGAATTCCCGGTAGCCTTGGGACTTCCTTACTGGATTACCTTGGGTGGTCTATGGCTTGACGTGGCGGTTGTTGCCGCCGTTGGTGTCGCGCTAGCGACGGTTTCGACGGTATCCGTGTTGCCGCTTGCGGTGGGGCTTGCCTTTGCCGTCGGCGCAAAGGCTTTGGGCGCCACCTTGGACTATATAGGGCAGGGTGCCGATGGCGACACGACGATAATGAAGACATTCGGTCCAGCCATCGGGGTGGTGCGCTGGCTGATTCCGGACCTTTCCCGCCTGGACTGGCGCAACTGGCCAATGTACGGACTGCCGCCGGGTGCCGCAGAAGTCGGCTGGGCGGCGGCGGCGGCGGGCGCCTACTCTGCGGTTGTACTCACGCTGGGTATCCTGTATTTTGCCCGGCGCGAGTTTTCGTGAACCTGATAGTCAAACCGGATCGCGCCAGTGGGCTGACGCTGATCGTCCTCGCGCTGGCGCTGGCCGCGTTTGTTGTCGCTAACCAGCGGGTGGGCACTCTGAAGCGGGATGCGATCAATCCCGAGTTCTCCGTGCGTCTGCCGGTTCCGGCGCAGATCGTCATGGCGGTGGGAGATCGCCACCTTGCAGCTGATCTTGCGGAATTCCGGGTCCTTGTTGCAGATACTTTCCGGATGCGGCCCGAAGATTATGCGCTGCAGGCGGGTTTGCAGCGCGACATCGCCTTCCTGAATCCGGCGCATGAGGATAACTACTACATTGCCGCAGCTATCCTGCCCTGGGGGGGGCAACTCGACGCGGCCCAGTACGTGCTCAAGCAGGCTGCGAAGGCGCGTCCGATGGACTACCAGCCTTTGTTCTACTACGGATTCAATCTGTTCCATTTCCAACAAAATCCTGTAGAAGGCGCCGCTGCCTTGCTCAGGGCGGTCGGGCACACTCACGATGTACAGGACCAGATGGCCCTCCAGAACACAGCCGCGCTGTGGATGGAACGGGGCTATTCGCTGGCCGAGGCCGCGACACGAGTTGCGGCAATGGCAAAGGCATCCCCCCCCGGCGGATTTCGCAAATACCTTGAGGTACGCGCGAACCGACTGCGTACGCTCGACGATCTGCGAGTGCTCGCGCGAACCTACGAACGCCTGAATGGAAGACCGTTGCGCGAGATTGGTGATCTGGTACGGAGCGGACTCCTTGAAACGGTACCAAAGGATCCGCTGCGGGTTGGATTCGCGGTCGACGCGAACGGCGAGCCCGTATTTGCAAATGCGCTGCGGAAGGCAGGACAATGAGCGCGGCCATCGAAATCCGGAATCTCCAAAAGACCTACTCCAAGGGACTGATGCGCAATCCTGTTTCAGCGATTTGCGGCGTATCGCTCGACGTGACCGAAGGGGAGGCTTTCGGCTTTGTCGGACCCAATGGCGCCGGAAAGAGCAGCACCATACGCATCATGATGGGGCTCTCGCGGCCGACCCTTGGCAGCGTGCGGCTGTTCGGTGTAGACGCCACAGCGGCGAATGCACGGCGCCGAATCGGATACGTGCCGGAGAATCCCTGCCTTTACGATTACCTGACACCGACCGAGATTCTAGAGATGGGGATGCAATTGCACGGCGTTCGCCCGGCATCACCTGGCGCGCATCGGCGCCGCTGGCTCGAACGTCTGGGACTTGGCGAGGTTGCCGGGGCGCCAATCCGTTCCTTTTCCAAGGGCATGACCCAGCGGGTTGCCATTGCCCACGCGCTGTGCATCGAGCCGCGCCTCTTGGTGCTCGACGAGCCCCTTTCAGGGCTTGACCCTCTAGGGCGTCGCGACGTGGTCGAAATTCTTTCCGAATACAAGAAGCGGGGAGGTACGCTTTTCTTTACCTCTCATGTGCTCCATGACGTCGAGCGGCTTGCCGATCGATTCGGCCTTATTCACGAAGGGCGCATACGTTCCGTCAGCTCACCCAATGAGCTGGTCGGCGACGAAGAAATTCATCTCGTGCGTACATCCGGGAGCACCCCGGTGTCGGGTATGCGAGAGGAGTCCGCAGGACGCTGGGCCGGCGAGGTTCCGCGTGCGCAGCTTTGGCAGCGGCTAGCGGAATTGCGCAGTGCCGGGCACCAGTTGATCGAGGTGCGCGCTGCGTTGTCTCTCGAAGCGGCCTTCCTCCGCGTGACTGGGCAGGATTGCCGTCCGCAGCCCGGGAATTGAGCTTGGTCGCCGTGAGTTCCCAAAATGCATGAAATGCCGGAGGAACTGCGCGCAAGACTGGCTGGTGCGGATGCCCTGCGTGACAACGGAAGAATCGATGAGGCGATTGCCGAGTATCGAGTCATAGTTTCCGCTGCACCGGACTCCGCCCAAGCGCACTTCAAGCTTGGGACGGGATATGGAAAGCAGTCGGGACATCGGCAGGATGCGGAGCAGTGCTATCGCAAGGCTCTGGCGCTTTGGCGCGACTACCCCGAGGCAAACCACAATCTTGGCCTTCTGCTGGCAGCGCGCTGCGAGTACGACGAGGCCGAGGAGTGCTATCTTGCTGCTCTGGCCTCGCGGCCGGACTTCGCCAGCGTGCACCATAGTCTTGGTCGGGTTCTGCTCGAGACGGGCCAACTCGATAGGGCTCGTTACCATGGGCTAAGGGTGCAAGCCTTGCAGCCGGAATGGGGCGACGGCTATGACCTGGTTGGCCAGGTTGCGCGGGCGCAGGGCAGGATTACCGAGGCGGTCGCCATGTCGCGCCGTGCCGTGCAAATCGAGCCGAATTCGGAGGCGGCCTGGGTTAATTTGGGCACGTGCCTGTCAAGTTGCGGTCGCCATGACGAGGCGGAAACTGCGTTGCGCCGCGCCCTTGCGATTTCCCCCAGCTACTTCCCCGCCTGGAACAATCTGCTCTTGAATTCGAACTACCGGCTGCTTGACCGCCAGGAAGTGTTCGAACTACACCGTGACTACGGTCGTCTGGTGAGCGAGCAGTGCCGCGACAAGGCGGAATTGGTGATCCGTCCCGATCCCGCCCGGCGCCTGCGAGTCGGCATCCTCTCCGGGGATTTGCGCCATCACTCGGTGACCTACTTCCTACGCGGTCCACTGGAATTCCTGGACCGGCGCCAGTTCGAGCTTTATGCATATTACAACCAGCGTATCGAAGACGAGGTCAACCGGAAGCTCAGACCATTCTTCCACGCCTGGCGCTCGGTACATGGCCTGGATGATGTGTCGGCAGCGGAATTGATCCGCAAGGATAGGATAGACATCCTGATCGATCTTGCCGGACACACGGCGACTGGGCGCCCGATTGTGCTCGGACGCAAGCCGGCACCGGTCCAAGTGCACTGGATCGGCTATCCCAATACCATGGGTCTCGATTGCATCGACTTCCGAATAAGCGATGGTTGGGCCGATCCCGAGTCCGAGCAGGGTCGCTTTTGCGTGGAAAAGCTCTGGCGCCTACCGGCCAGCTTTCTATGCTACAGCCCCCCAGAATCAGCCCCCGATCCGGTCGATCCACCTTGCCAGAAGAAGGAGTGGATCACGTTCGGATCGTTCAATGTGCGTGCCAAACTCAGCGACGAGTGCATAGCGCTTTGGTGCGAAGTGCTTCGGGCTGTGCCCAACTCACGCTTGTTATTGAAATCCTATTTTGGCGCGGGCGACGAAGAGGCGAGGGCCGAACTTAAGAATAGGTTTACCGGAAGTGGAATTGCGCCGGAGCGTATCGACGTACTAGAGCGGCGCAAGACGACGGCGGACCATCTCTTGACCTACGGCGAGATGGACATCGCGCTGGATACTTACCCCTACAACGGTACGACTACCACGTGCGAGGCCTTGTGGATGGGCGTGCCGGTCATAACGCTATCGGGAGATCGTCACGCGGCACGCGTCGGCGCCAGCCTTCTCAACAACGCAGCGTTAGGTGACCTGGTTGCGTCCAGCGCAGACGACTTTGTGGCGATCGCAGCGGAACTGGCGAGCGATCCGGATCGTCTCAGGAATCTTCGCCACGCCATGCGTCAGCACTTGCTGCAGTCGCGCCTCTTCGACAAAAAGATGATGGGGCTTGATCTCGGCACTGCTTTGAGGCAGATGTGGCGCGAATATTGTGGATCCTTGCCAGCAGACACACTGATAGAGCATCCTGATCTGAATTTGGATAGCGAACTGATCAAGCTTCACATCGGAGGGCGTGAGCGTCGGGACGGCTGGAAGATCCTGGACATCGAGGCACGAGAGGAAGTGGATTTTGTCGGGAACGTGACAAGCCTTGACGCGTTTGCTGACGAAAGCTGCAGCGAGATCTACTGTTCCCATGTACTCGAACACATCTCTCAGGGACAGATTTTTCACACCCTGGTTGGACTGAGCCGGATTCTGGTACCCGGCGGACGACTCTACATCTCGGTTCCCGACCTGGAAACACTGGCCTGGTTGTTCCTCAACCCAGGCTACGACGCATCCGACCGCTTCCAGGTAATGCGTCGGATGTTCGGCGCGCAGCGAGACGAGCACGACTTCCACAAGATTGGCCTCTATCTTGGTTTGATGCAATCCTATCTGCACGATGCGGGATTCTCCTCGATTGACCATGTACGAGCCTTCGATCTGTTTGATGACAACAGTGCGAGGACCGTTGATGGGCACCTAATTTCTCTGAATTTGATTGCGACGAAGTAGCAGGATCCCGA
>CAYTFA010000033.1:0-10776 GCA_964436755.1 uncultured Rhodocyclaceae bacterium
GATTGCGTGCTGCGCCACGGCCTGACGCTGAGCTACGTGGCCAACGGCCAGCGCGTGCCGGAGGACCTGCACCTGCCCAACCGCGCCTACCTGCTGCATCGGGCCTTCAAGGTCGGGGCCGGCGAGACCGCCCACCGCCTGCGCGGTGACGAGGTTGGCCTTGCCGCGGCACCACGGGTGGATACGGTAGGAGCACCGTTTGCCTGACGTGACGGGATTGCCGGGCGACGACCAGGCTGCCGGCCTGCGACGCCTGTTCGGCGCGCGCGCACCGCAAGTCGTCGCCTTCGTTTCGGGTGGCGGCGAATGCGGCCGCACGCCCCTGCTGGTACGCACCGCGACGGCCCTCGCCGAGGCGGGCCACGAAGTCGTGCTGGTCGACGAAAACGCAGGTGCCGACAGTGCGCACTCGGCGTTCGGCGTGGCGCCCGGCCGCGACCTGCTGGAACTGGTACGGGACGGCTGCGCTCTGCAGCGCGTGCTGCGCCGGATAGCGCCGCGCCTGCAACTGGTTGCTGCCTCCCAGCTGGCGGCGGCGGCGCCGGCACGGGCCACCCAATGGGCGCAGGATGCCCTGGAGGCACTGCAGGCCGAGGCCGCGTTTGTCATCGTCGATTGCGTACTCCGCCGCGGTGACGTCTCGCCGCTCGCCCGGGGCGCGCGTCACATGGCCATGCTGGTGGCCGCACAGGGACCGGCCATCACCCAGGCCTACGCCTTCGTGAAGAAGCTGTCGCGCGAGCAGTCGCGCGACGCCTACCAGGTGGTGGTGACGCGGTCGCGCGATGCAAGCGAGGCGCGCGCGATTTTCGACAACCTGCGCAGCACTGCCCGCGAACATCTGGGTGTGCGGCTGGACTTCCTGGGCGAGTGCAGGGTGCCGCTCAACGACCATCTGGCGGATGCGTTGCTGAGCCGACTGCCGCTGCCGGGAGCCGAAACCGGTGGCATCCCGGCATCCACGGAGGGTGGTGCGGTGCCGCGCGGACGGCCGCGCCGCGCGCCGGGCGCCGTGGAATCGGTGGTATAGTTTCCCCGTCATAGACGGCTTGATCGACCGATCGATGTACACCGCCCAAGGCGTGTTGGCAAAAGACCAGCTCGCCCAACGATATGCTCCCCTCGTCAAGCGCATCGCCTACCACATGATGGCGAAACTGCCCGCCAGCGTCGAGGTGGACGACCTGGTGCAGAACGGCATGATCGGCCTGCTCGATGCGATGGACCGTTACGAGGACGGGCTCGGTGCCCAGTTCGAAACCTACGCGGTGCAGCGCATTCGCGGCGCAATGCTCGATGGGTTGCGTGAAAACGACTGGCTGCCGCGCAGTGCGCGGCGCGAGATACGCAAGGTCGATGCGGCGATCCAGCGCCTCGAACATGAGCATGGGCGCCCGCCGTCGGAAACCGAACTGGCCGGGGCGCTCGACATGAGCCTTGCGGAGTACCAGAAGCTGCTGCTCGAGGCGCGCGGGCATCAGCTGGTCTACCTCGAGGACCTCGGCGATGGTGAGGGCGACGATTTCCTCGAACGGCACGGGCCGGTGAACGAGGCCGACCCGTTGGCGCAGCTCGAGGACGCGGGAACGCGGCGCCAGCTGGTGGCCGCCATCGAAGCGCTACCCGAGCGCGAGAAGCTGATGATGGCACTCTATTACGAGCAGGATCTCAACCTGCGCGAGATCGGTGAGGTGATGGGGGTTACCGAATCGCGCGTCTGCCAGCTGCACAGCCAGGCGATCTCCCGCCTGCGCGCGGCCATGGCTGTCGCCGGTGTGCCGCAGGGCGCGGGCCGGCGCCGCCGCGCGCGGGACTGAACGCATGGACAGGATAAGCATCGCCGGACTTGCGCTGGGCATCGCCGCGATCGTCGTCGGCCAGGTGCTCGAGGGCGGACACGTCGGCTCGCTGCTGCAGCCCACGGCAGCGCTCATCGTGCTTGGGGGCACCCTGGGCGCCGTGATGCTGCAAAGCCCGCTCAGCGTGTTCGTTTCAGGGATGCGCATGGCGGCCTGGGTCATCTTCCCGCCGTCCGTAGATCCGCAGCAACTCATCACCGACATCGGCCGCTGGAGCCAGGTCGCGCGCAAGGAGGGCCTGCTCGCGCTCGAGGCGCAGATCGGCATGCTGGCCGATCCCTTCGCCCGGCGTGGCCTGCAACTGCTGGTGGACGGAGCCGAACCCGAGCGGCTGCGCGAGGTGCTCGAGGTCGAGATCGGTGCCTACGAGAACAACCTCAAGGCCGGCGCCAAGGTCTGGGAGTCGGCGGGCGGCTACTCGCCCACGATCGGCATTCTCGGCGCTGTGATGGGACTGATCCACGTCATGGAAAACCTTTCCGATCCGTCCAAGCTCGGCGCCGGTATTGCCGTTGCCTTCGTTGCCACCATTTACGGCGTCGGTGCGGCAAACCTGGTGTTCCTGCCGGTGGCGAAGAAACTGATGGCGAATATCGGGCGCCTCGTTACCCATCGCGAAATGCTGGTCGACGGCCTGGTCGGCATCGCCAACGGCGACAACCCGCGCATCGTCGAGAGCCGCCTGCGCGGCTATCTCGCCTGATGGCCCACTACGGCCGCCACCGGCGCCGGCGCGAAGCCGACGAGCACGAGAACCATGAACGCTGGCTGGTTTCCTACGCCGACTTCATCACCCTGCTGTTCGCCTTTTTCGTCGTCATGTACGCGCTGTCGTCCATCAACGAGGGCAAGTACCGGGTGATGTCGGAGTCGATCAGCTCTGCTTTTCGCAGCATCCCCTACGGGACCATGGGTGGCCAGCTCGGGGTGAATACCAGCCAGAACACGCCGATCGCGATCACCACGCCAAGCAGGCGCCTGCCGCCCAATCCAAAGACGAATGTCAGCGAGTCGGTCAAGCGGGAGAAGCTGCGTACGACGGCCAAGGAACTCAACAAGGCGCTGGGGCCGCTGGTCGACCAGGGTAAAGTGACCGTCACCGAGGGCGCGCTCGGCATCACCGTGGATATCAACGCCAGCGTGCTTTTCGCGCCGGGCGATGCGCGCCTCGACCTCGGCGCGGTGAGGGCGCTGGCGGCCGTGGCTCAAATTCTGGCACCGACGGATTTTCCCATCACCGTCGAAGGCCACACCGACAACACCCCGATCAATACGCCGCAATTTCCAACCAACTGGGAACTGTCGGGCAACCGGGCGTCGAGCGTGGTACGGCTGTTCATCGAATCCGGCGTTGATGGCCGGCGCCTTACCGCAACGGGCTTTGCCGACCAGCGGCCGATTGCCGACAACGCGACGCCGGAAGGCAGGCAGCGCAACAGGCGCGTATCGATTGCGATCGAATCGCGCGCCCAGGACAATGCCGTCGAGGTGCCGCTCGCCGAGTAGTGCGCCGCGGCCGGCGACTCAGGCCTTGCCCAGCGAGCGCTTCCCTTCCGTGACCCGGTGCGACTGCCCGTCGGTGCCGTAGATCGACCCGGCGCCGCCCGCCACGAGCAGCGACAGCGCTTCCTGGTTCTGCTGCAAGAGCAGGTTGATCAGCCGTCCGTTGGCGGCATTGCCGTCACGGGCGCGGGCCGCGAGATCCAACAACTGCTGCCAGTCGCCGTGTTCGGCGCTGGCATTCGGGTGCGAGGCAAGCCAGGCGTCCATGCCGCGCCGCCCGGATGGCAGGCCTTCGGCGGCGAGACGCGTCTCGCGGCGCGACTCCATGCGGCTCAGTTCGACGGCAAGCGCGGCCTTTTCTTCGGCGATTTCCTGCAGGCGCTCCGCGCGCGCACCGCCGAGCACCTCGCGTTCCTCATCGAGCAGGGCACAAAAGCGGGCCACGGCCGCGCGCTCCTGCGCAAGCAGGTCGGCAAGCGATTCCACCGGAGGAGGCGACGCCTGGAAGGGAGCGACGGTGCCGCCTAGCGCGGCGAACCGCCTTCCCGGCCGAGCATCTGGCGCACGCTGTCGATCAATCCGTCCGCAATCCGTTCGGGATTGATCTGGAAGCGCCCTTCGCTGATGGCCTGGCGGATTTCGGCCACCTTTTGCGCATCGAAGGCAGGTTCTGCACCCGCTACCGCACTCAGGCTCGCCGAAACGATGGTGGCCTGGACATTCACGTCAGCCCGCGCGCCCTCGGCGACGGGACGACTTCCGGCCGGGGCCCGGCTGTTCGCCGTACCACCGATGCCGCCGACGTTCTTTGCGGAGTTGTCGATCTTCATGGGCTGCTTCCGGACTAAAGGTTGTCTGCTTGGCTTAACGGCAAAATCTGCAAAAACTTTACATCCCGGCTGGCGCGGTGGTTGTGAATATTGTTATTACAAATCAGAACCTTATTTCCACGGCGCCATCGCTGCGGACAACGCCGCTAACGACTTGCCCCGAGTTTAGGCGTACCTGGGCCACTTGTCCAACGGCGGCGTTGCCCATGGCGCGCCCCTCGTTGGTCACCTGGAAGCCTGCACCGGTACCTACGACCTTCACCGTCTGGCCGGACTGAACCGCCATCGGCTGGCGCAGCAACTCCGGACGCAGCGGGCGGCCCGCCGGTATGGCGCCGATGGCGGTCCGCCCCAGCGCCTGCTGGCGGTCGAGGAGGACCGTACCCGGAATCTCGGAGAGTTCCCCGCTCTGGCTGGCGATGTCGGCGTCGAGGAGTTTCTGGCCGGCGGCAATCGGCTGGGCCGCAACCAGATACTCGGCGACCACCCGGATCTCCACCGGCACGCGGAGCTTCCATCCCGCGCCACGGCAACGCACCGTCACCTGCGTCCTGCCCCAGGGCCTGGCCGTGGCTTCGAGCGCCACGTCGTAGCCCTCGCACGCGTCGCTGAGGCGCTCGGCACCTATCCGGCCGGCGGTGTAGGTCGCACTCCCCGGCAGCGTGCGCATATGGGAGTCAAGGTAGGCCGTTACGGCCTGGCTTATTGCGGCGACGTCCGCCGCGCCCGCTGCCGGAGCGGCGGCCGAAGCTACGGCGACCAGCGCCCATGTAATCCATCGCATGTCGCCATTGGAGCACAAAGGGGCAGGTGGCCAAAGCGGCAGCAGCGCGCCCCAACCGCCTTATTTCCCGCCGGACGGGAGCGGCAGGCGGCAAGTTTTGCCGAGTCCCCTGCCGGGCTTGCCGCCGCCCGCCCCGAATGCCTGCAAACAGCCGGTTTCCAGTGCATGGCACGCTTAGTGCATTGATGGCGGTACCGTTTGCTTCGTATCGACTGCACGAACATGATCGACCGACTTGACGCCCAGCTCGACATCCAGCGCAAAGCCCTTGGCGCCCTGACGTATCGCCAGGAACTGCTGGCGTCGAACATCGCCAACGCCGACACGCCCAACTACAAGGCGCGTGACGTCGATTTCAAGAGCATGTTCGACAAGGCACTGAGCGGTCGCGGTGGCGATCTCGCCCTGGCGCGGACGTCGGCGCGCCACCTCGGCGGTGGCGCAGGTGCGGGCAACGACGCCTTCTCGGCCGCGGTGAAGTACCGCACGGAGTTTCAGCCCAACGTCGACGGCAATACGGTGAACATGGACGTCGAGCGCGCTGCCTTCACCGAAAACGCCATGCGGATGGAAGCGGCGCTGAGTTTCGTGCGCAGCCAGTTCAGCACCCTGCAGCAGGCGCTGCAGAGCCAGTAAGCGGAGGTCACATGAGCCTGTTCAACGTCTTCGCGATTGCCGGTTCGGCGCTCACCGCACAGTCGGCGCGGCTCAATGCCGTGGCCAGCAACCTCGCCAATGCCGACAGCGCGGTCGGCGTGGATGGCCAGCCCTACCGGGCCAAGCAGGTCGTGTTTCGTGCAACCCCGGTCGAAGGTGGCGGCGTCGGCGTGCGCGTTACCCAGGTCGTCGATAGCGCGGCGCCGCTGCGCATGACCTACGACCCGCGCAATCCGGCCGCCAACGAGCAGGGCTACGTCGCCATGCCCAACGTGAACGTGGTCGACGAGATGGTGAACATGATCTCGGCGTCACGTTCGTACCAGAACAACGCCGAAGTGATGAACGCGGCGAAGACGCTGATGCAAAAGACGCTGGCGCTCGCCCAGTAAACGATTCCCGGAGAAGTCGAATGGCAAATACCGTCACCGGAACCGGCAGCAGCGCGATGCAGGCGCTGATCGACGCGGTCAATAGCAGCGTCAGCAACACGACCAGTGTGGCCTCGGACGCGCAAGACCGCTTCCTCAAGCTGCTGACGACCCAGTTGAAGAACCAGGATCCGCTCAACCCGCTCGACAACGCGCAGATGACCTCGCAGCTCGCGCAGATCAGCACGGTCGACGGCATCGAGAAGCTCAACGCCACGCTGCAGAAGCTCCTGTCGTCGAGCGTCGACGCCGAGAGCCTGCAGGCGGCTGCGCTGGTCGGGCACCAGGTGATGGTGGCCGGCAGCGGCATCCAGCTGACCGACGCCGGTGCCGTTGGTGGTGTGGAACTTGGTGCAAACGCTGATCAGGTCACGGTGACGATCAAGGATGCCAACGGGCTGGTGATCAACACGGTCAATCTCGGCCGCATGGATGCCGGACTGCACAACTTCACATGGGACGGCAAGAACGACGCCGGCGTACGGGCCGTCAATGGCAGCTACAGCATCTCGGTTTCCGCCACGCGCGGTAGCGCGAAGGTCACGGCCACCGGCCTGCAACTGGCCGGTGTGCAGAACATCAACCGCAGCACCCAGGGCGTTTCGCTGAACCTCGGCACACTCGGCCTGGTCACGCTGAACGACATCAAGCAGATTTTCTGAGCAGGAGAGAACAATGGGCTTCCAACAGGGATTGAGCGGTCTCAACGCATCATCGAAGGCGCTGGACACGATCGGCAACAACATCGCCAACTCCGGCACCGTCGGCTTCAAGGCCGGATCAACGCAATTCTCCGACGTGTTCGCCGCGTCGCTCAACGGCGCCGGCGCGACGCCGATCGGCCTGGGCGCGCGCGTGGCGACCGTGGTGCAGCAATTCACCCAGGGCAACATCTCGGTGAGCAACAACCCGCTCGACCTGGCCATCAACGGCGGCGGTTTCTTCCAGGTCGACGACGGCCTGGGCGGTACGGAATACTCGCGGAATGGTCAGTTCCAGCTCGACAAGAACGGCTATATCGTCAACGCTGGCGGCAAGCAGCTGAAGGGCATCATGGCGGTGAACGGCGTTGTCTCTCCGGGCAGCCCGAACGTGCCGCTTCGCCTGTTCAACCCAAGCCAGAGCTTGACGGGTTCTCCGCAGGCGACAGGCACCAGCACCGGTGCTACGGGCGTCCAGGCCAACATCAACCTTGATTCGCGCGTCGCATCCATCGCAGTGCCGTTCAATTACGCGGACCCGACGACGTATAACCAATCGACCGCGGTGACGGTCTATGACAGCATCGGCAATCCGCACACGTATTCGATGTATTTCGTCAAGACCGGCGCCAATGCCTGGGATGTCTATTCGACACTGACCAACCCGTCCGGCGCCGTGCCGACATTCACCAACCTCGGCCTCGCCGGCTCGCTCGGTTTCAGCACCTCGGGAGCGATCACGTCGGCTCCCATTGCCGAAACGGCGACGGCGGCGCAACTGGGCTACGCCGGTGCCGTGAATGCCATGGCATTCAACCTCGACTTCACGGGCAGCACACAGTTCGGCTCGGCCTTTGCGGTGAATACGCTGGTGCAGGACGGCTATGCGGCCGGCACCCTGGCCGGTTTCACGGTCGGATCGGACGGCACCGTGCTGGGCAACTATACCAATGGCCAGTCGACCGTGGTCGGCCAGGCCGTGCTCGCCACGTTCCGCAATCCGCAGGGGCTGCAGCCTCTGGGCAACAACCTGTGGGCGGCGACGCCGGACAGCGGCTCCGCCATCCTCGGTACGCCCGGATCGTCGGGTCAGTTCGGCGTGATCCAGTCTGCCGCACTCGAGGATGCCAACGTCGACCTGACGGCGGAACTGGTGAGCATGATCACGCAGCAGCGCGTCTATCAGGCCAATGCGCAGACGATCAAGACGCAGGACAGCATCCTGCAGACCCTGGTCAACCTGCGCTGATTCCCGGCCCTGACGAAACGACGAAGAGCGCAGCGATCGGAGCCAGGCGATGGACCGTTTGATCTACACCGCGATGACCGGGGCCAGCCAGACGCTGAGCCGGCAGGCGGCTGTCGCCCACAACCTCGCCAATGTCTCCAGTACCGGCTACCGTGCCGAGGAAAACCGGCTGATGGCGGTGCCGGTGGTGTCCCAGGCTGTACAGAAGGGATTGCCCACTCGCGCCTTCGCCATCCATGCCAGCACCGGGTCCGACTTCAGCTCCGGACCGGTGATGAGTACCGGCCGCGCCACCGATATCGCCATCCAGGGTCCCGGCTGGTTCGCGGTGCAACTGCCGGACGGCTCCGAAGCCTATACCCGCAACGGCAGTTTCGAAATCAGCGAGAACGGTGTCCTGCAGACGCACAACGGCCTTCCCGTGCAGGGCGACGGCGGCCCGATCACGATTCCGCCCGAGGTCCAGATCAGTGTTGGCCGCGACGGCACGCTGTCGGCGATCCCGGAAACCGGAGCGCGCAATGCCGTCAATACCATCGGTCGCCTGAAACTGGTGAATCCGAATGCAGCCGATCTCGTGCGCGGCGATGACGGCTACTTCCGTCTGCGCGATGGCGGCGGCGCGGCACTGGACGAGAGCGTCAAGGTCGTCTCGGGCAACCTCGAGGGCAGCAACGTCAATGCCGCCGAGCAGATGGTGACGATGATTTCACTGGCACGCCAGTTCGAGATGCAGATGAAGGCGATCTCGAGCGCGGAAGCCAATGACCGGGCGGCGACGCAGGTCATGGCCTCGCTGTAGTAGGAGGGCGGGACAGATGGGCAACGGACGCGGCAGGAAGTACCAAGGAGAGGAAGCATGGGTTTTGCACTGAGTCTCAGCGGCCTGAATGGCGCCGCGCGGGCGATCGACGTGATCGGCAACAACATCGCCAATTCGGAAACCGTCGGCTTCAAGTCCTCGAAGGCCCGCTTCGCCGACGTCCTCGCCGCGTCGCTGCCCGGCGACCTCCCCACCGTCCAGGTAGGGTCCGGGGTGAGCACCGCGATCGTACGCCAGCAGATGACGGAAGGCACCCTCAGCGTCAGCGACAACCCCCTCGACATGGCCATCACCGGGCTGGGCTTCTTCCGGCTCAACACCGGTGGCGAGATCACCTACTCGCGCGACGGCCAGTTCCGCCTGGTCTACGATGCGGCGACGCCGAACAAGCTGCTCCTGGTCAATCGCACCGGTGCGAACGTGACCGGCTATCCGGCCAGCTACTCGACGGATCCGCTGGGCACGATAGACACCACCGCGCTGCCGCAGAACGTGGCGATCGACACCACGATGCCGGGGGCGGCCACCACCACCGTGGCGCTGTCGGCCAACCTCGATTCCCGCGACGTGGCTCCGGTCGTGCCCTTCAGCGCCGGCAACCCGCAGAGCTACAACGCGACGACGGCGGCCACGGTCTACGACGGAACCGGCGCCACACACGACCTGCGCATGTACTTCGTGCGCTCGGCGCCGGGCAATCTCTGGCAGATGTATTCGACCATGGACGGTGGCGCCGCCAGCGGCCCGGTGGCGCTCAGTTTCGATACTGCCGGCAAGATGCAGACCGCCATGCCGCTGGCCGGACAAACGTACACGCTCGGTGGCGGAGGCAGCCTGACGCTCGCCCTCGATTTCTCCGGCATGGTCCAGTACGGGCAGCTCTTCAGCGTCGATGCGATGACGCAGGACGGTTACGGCGTCGGCAGCATCGACAGCGCGAGCGGATTCAGCGTTGGTGCCGATGGCATCATCCAGGGCCAATACACGAATGGCCAGGTGCGCCGGGTCGGCCAGATCGTCCTCGCCAACTTCGTCAATCCCGATTCCCTCATCAATATCGGCGACGGCCAATGGTCGGAAAACCTGGATCCTGTTTCGGGTTCGGGCAAGGTCACGCTCAGCGTGCCGGGCGGCGCCGGACTTGGCGCGCTGCAGGGTGGGGCCGTCGAGCAGTCGAACGTCGACCTCAGCACCGAACTGGTTGCGCTGATCGAGCAACAGCGCAATTACCAGGCCAGCGCGCAGACCTTCAAGATCCTCGACCAGGTGCTGCAGGACCTGGCCAACATCCGCTGATCACGACCCGCCGGGAGTAGCCGCACATGATACGTTCGCTCTGGATCGCCAAGACAGGCCTCGACGCCCATCAAACCTCGATGGACGTGATCACGAACAACCTCGCCAACGTCAGTACCAACGGCTTCAAGCGTTCGCGGCCCATCTTCGAGGACCTGCTGTACCAGACGCTGCGCCAGCCCGGCGCGGCTTCGTCGCAGACCTCGACCATCCCGTCCGGCCTCATGCTCGGTACCGGCGTGCGAACGGTGGCAACGGAACACATCTTTACCCAGGGCACGATACAGCGTACGGACAACCCGCTCGACCTGGCGGTCCAGGGGAACGGTTTCTTCCAGCTGCAGATGCCCGACGGCACCCTGGCCTACACGCGCGATGGCTCCTTCACCAAGGATGCCAACGGCCAGATCGTTTCGGCCAACGGCTATCCGCTGAGCCCGGCGCTGACGATTCCTTCGACGGCACTCAGCGTCTCGGTCTCGCGCGACGGCATCGTCAGCATTACCCAGGCCGGCGTCGCGGCGCCGACGCAAATCGGCAACATCCAGCTGGCCACCTTCGTCAACAACGGTGGCCTGCAGAGCATCGGCGAGAACCTGTTCATCGAGACGGCCTCGTCGGGGACGCCGACGCCGAACACCCC
>CAYTFA010000034.1:0-10711 GCA_964436755.1 uncultured Rhodocyclaceae bacterium
CCAAGGGCCTGCTCGAGTCGGCGATGCGCGAGCGCCACATCAAGTGGATCTGCAATGCCAAGACCACCAAGGTGGAAGCCGGCAAGATGTACGTCACCGAGCACAACGAGGACGGCACGCCGAAGAAGGAACACGTGCTCGACTTCAAGTACTCGATGATGCTGCCGGCCTTCAAGGGCATCGACGCCGTGTTCGGCATCGAAGGATTGACCAACCCGCGCGGCTTCATCCTGATCGACCAGCACCAGCGCAATCCGAAGTTCAAGAACGTGTATTCCGTCGGCGTCTGCGTCGCCATTCCGCCCGTGGAGGCGACTCCGGTACCGACCGGCGCGCCGAAGACGGGCTACATGATCGAGTCCATGGTCAGCGCCACGGTGCTCAACATCCGCGAACAGCTCGACGGCAAGGAGCCGACCCACAAGGCGACCTGGAACGCGGTCTGCCTCGCCGACTTCGGCGATACCGGCGTCTGCTTCGTCGCCCTGCCGCAGAATCCGCCGCGCAACGTTAACTGGTTCTCGGCCGGCAAGTGGGTGCACCTGGCCAAGGTCGCGTTCGAGAAGTACTACCTGCGCAAGATCAAGAAGGGCACGAGCGAGCACATCTTCGAGAAGATGGTGCTCAATTCCTTGGGCATCATGAAACTGAAGGGAAAGTAGGCTAACGAGGAAACGGACCGGCGCGACGGCATGGACACGGTAAAGGAGATGCACTAGGCAGGCGGCAATGCGCCTGATGCCCAGGGCTCGCCGCTGCCGACCCGTCGCGCGGTAACGGCATCGAGCCAGGGGTGAATGGTGGGTATATCAGGCCGCATTGCAGAGTACTTCCTCAGGAATTCCCTGACGCCGCTGATCGCGCTGATCGCGCTATTGCTCGGTATCGGGGCCACGCTCGTTACGCCGCGCGAGGAAGAGCCCCAGATCAACGTCACCATGGCCAACGTCTTCGTGCCCTTCCCGGGCGCGTCGGCGCGGGATGTCGAGGCGTTGGTGGCGCGGCCCGCCGAGCAGGTGCTGTCGCGCATCGCCGGCATCGAACACGTCTACTCGGTATCCCGGCCGGGGATGGCGGTGATCACCGTGCAGTACCAGGTCGGCGAGGATCCGATTCAGGCCCTGGTGCGGCTCTACGACACCATCAATTCGCACCGCGACTGGCTTTCGCCCAACCTGGGCGTGCTGGATCCCGTGATCAAGCCGAAGGGCATCGACGACGTTCCCATCGTCACGTTGACCTTCCATAGCCAGGATCCGTCGAAATCCGCCTTTGAAATGCAGCAGGTCGCGCGCGCGACCGAAATCGAGCTCAAGCGCATCCCGGGTACCCGCGACGTGACCACGGTAGGCGGGCCCGGGCACGTGATCCGCGTCGTCATGGACGCGGACCGCATGAATGCCCACAACGTCACGGCCCAGGACCTGAAGGCGGCGCTGCAGGTGTCGAATGCATCGCAGCCGGCCGGTTCCCTCGTCGCCGGGAGCCGCGAAGTGCTGGTCCAGACCGGCACCTTCATCGAATCGGCGGCCGACGTGAAGCGCTTGGTGGTCGGCGTCTCAGAACGGCGCCCCGTATATCTTGCCGACGTCGCCCAGGTAGTCGATGGCCCCGACCAGCCGGTGCGCTATGTCTGGCATGGCTTCGGCAAGGGGGCGACCGAGTCGGATCGGGCGCGACCGGAAGCTCCCGCAGTAACGCTCTCGGTCTCGAAAAAGCCGGGCGTCAATGCCGCCGACGTCGCCGAGGCGGTGATCGCGCGTGCCGAGGCGCTGCGCGGCGTGGTTATTCCCGAGGGTGTCGAGTTCACGGTGACGCGCAACTACGGCGCCACGGCGACGGACAAGGCGCAGAAGCTGATCGGCAAGCTGGTGTTTGCCACGGCATTCGTCGTCCTCCTCGTGTTGTTCGCCCTCGGCCGGCGCGAAGCGGCCATCGTCGGCACGGCGGTGACGCTGACCCTGGCCGCAACGCTGTTTGCCTCATGGGCGTGGGGATTCACCCTCAACCGCGTATCGCTCTTTGCCCTGATCTTCTCGATCGGCATCCTCGTCGACGACGCCATCGTGGTGGTGGAGAACATTCATCGCTGGCATATCCTCGAGCCGGCCAAGCCGCTCTGGCAGATCATTCCGCCCGCAGTAGACGAAGTCGGCGGTCCCACCATCCTCGCCACCTTCACCGTGATTGCCGCGCTGCTGCCGATGGCCTTCGTCAGCGGTCTCATGGGGCCCTACATGAGCCCCATCCCGATCAATGCGTCGATGGGAATGTTCATCTCGCTGGCGATTGCATTCGTCGTCACGCCCTGGCTGGCGCTCAAGCTGATCAAGCCGCAGGCCGGCCACGGTGGCCATGGCGAGGCCGGCCCCGGGCGGCTCGAGCGGCTGTTCCGCCGCATCATGTCGCCCCTGCTGGACCCGGCCGGCGGCCGTGGCGCGCGCCGCAAGTTGTGGATCGGCATCCTGGCGGCGATCATCGCTTCCGTGGGGCTGGGCGTGGTCAAGCTCGTCGTGCTGAAGATGCTGCCCTTCGACAACAAGAGCGAGTTCCAGATCGTGCTCGACATGCCGGTCGGCACACCACTCGAGGAAACCGCACGCGTGTTGCGGGACATCACTGCGGAAGTGGCCCGGGTCGAAGAGGTCGCGGACTATCAGGCGTACGCGGGAACGGCGAGCCCGATCAACTTCAACGGCCTGGTGCGCCAGTATTACCTGCGCAGCGCGCCCGAGCTCGGCGATGTCCAGGTCAATCTGGTGGACAAGAAGCACAGGCACCGGCAAAGCCACGAAATCGCCGTTGCTGTGCGCGAGCGTATTGCGGCCATCGGTCGTCGCAACGGCGGTACGGCGACCGTCGTCGAGGTGCCGCCGGGGCCGCCCGTGATGTCGCCTATCGTGGCCGAAGTCTACGGTCCCGACTATGCCGGTCAGGTTGCCGTGGCGAAGACGGTGCGGGCCGCGTTCGAAGGCACGGCCGACATCATTGGGGTCGATGACTCCGTGGATGAGGATGCAGAGAAGCTCGTGCTCCGCGTGAACCAGGCTAAGGCGGCCCTGCTCGGGGTCGCCCAGAAGGACATCGTCGACGTCGTGCGCATGGGCCTTTCCGGCGAAGACGTGACGCCGGTGCACGATGGCGATGCCAAGTACGAGATTCCGGTACGCATTGTCCTCCCCGTCGAACGCCAGGACAGCATCGACCAGTTGCTGAAGCTGCGGGTGCGCGCCATGCCGCAGCAGGGCGGGCAGATGGTGCCGATTTCCGAGGTAGTCGAACTGCGCCGCACGCTGCGTGAGAAGCTGATCTACCACAAGGACCTGCTGCCGGTGGTGTTCGTCACCGGCGACATGGGGGGGCGGCTCGACTCGCCCCTCTACGGCATGTTCGACATCCGCAGCCGGCTCAACGGCCGAGCCCTGGACCAGGGTGGCACGCTCGGCGAGTACTTCATCCGCCAGCCGAAGGACCCGTATGCCGGCTATTCGATCAAGTGGGATGGCGAATGGCAGGTCACCTACGAGACGTTCCGCGACATGGGCGCGGCCTACGCCGTCGGGCTGGTGCTGATCTACCTGCTCGTGGTGGCTCAGTTCAAGTCCTACCTCGTGCCGCTGATCATCATGGCGCCGATCCCACTCACGATCATCGGCGTGATGCCGGGCCATGCGCTGTTCGGCGCGCAATTCACCGCGACTTCGATGATCGGCATGATCGCCCTCGCCGGCATCATCGTGCGCAACTCGATCCTGCTGGTGGATTTCATCAACGAACAACTGGCGGAAGGTGTCGACTTCGCCGAGGCCGTGATCCAGGCCGCCGCGATTCGCGCCAAGCCGATCGTGCTGACCGGGCTCGCAGCGATGCTCGGCGCCCTGTTCATCGTCGATGATCCGATCTTTTCCGGCCTCGCACTGTCGCTGATCTTCGGCATTTTCGTTTCCACCGCGCTGACGCTGGTGGTGATTCCCGTTCTTTACTACGCGGTGATGAAGGACCGGCTTGGCCCGGCCGCACCGCGGAATGCAGGTCAACCCCAACCCAGGAGCATGCAATGACCGTCAACCAGATCGTCCGCATCGTCGCCGGATTCTTCATCATGGCGTCCCTCGCCGCCGCCCACTTCGCGGGTCAGATCGACATGAGCAAGCTGTCCTGGCTATGGTTCACCGCATTCGTCGGCGCCAACCTGTTCCAGAGCGGATTCACCCGCTTCTGCCCGCTCGACAGCCTGCTGCACAGGCTTGGCTTCCGCGAATCGACGGGGATCGGCTGCGCCTGAATCCTCGCTTCGCGTACGCCGGGTACGTGTCAGCCCGGATGGCCGGGTGACGCTCTTCGAAGGGCCTTTCCGCGCTAAGATTCGCGCATGGCCCAATGGCGAGTTCTCGTCGTCGACGACGAGCCCATGAACATCGAGATCATCGGCGGTGCGCTCGATGATCCTTCCTATGCGGTGAGCAGCGCAGCCAACGGCGAAATCGCCTGGCAGACGATGGTGGCGGCCGAATTGCCGCCCCACCTGCTGGTGCTCGACCGCATGATGCCCGTGCTCGATGGCATGGCCCTGCTGCGCCGGATCAAGGCGGATGAGCGCTTTGCCGGCATTCCGGTGATCATGCAGTCTGCTGCCGGCTCGACTCGGGAGATCGCCGAAGGCGTCGCCGCCGGCGCCTGGTACTACCTGCCCAAGCCGTATGCGCCGCGCGACCTGCAGGTCATCGTTCGCGCAGCCCTCGACGAGGTTGCAGAGCGGGAGGCGGCCAACCTGGCCGTACGCAACCGCCGCTCGGTGCTGGAACTGCTGGATACCGCCGAATTCAAGTTCCACACGTTGAAGGAAGCGGCCGACCTGGCCCTCTCGCTTGCCGGTTTGTGCCCGGATCCCATCGGCGCTGCCATGGGACTGTCCGAACTCCTGGTGAACGCCGTCGAGCATGGCAACCTCGGCATCAGCTACGCGGTCAAGTCGGAGTTGCTGCGCAGCGGAGAATGGGATGGCGAGATCGATCGCCGGCTGGCCGACCCCGTTCTCGGTGCGCGCCGCGTCAGGGTGCGTTTTGTACGTGGCGATGATTTCATCCTGTTTACCATTCGCGACGAGGGCGAGGGCTTCGAGTGGCGCAATTACCTCGACTTTGCCCCCGAACGCGCCTTCGACCCCAACGGAAGGGGCATCGCAATGGCGAGGCAGAGCGGCTTTGCCGGCATCGAGTACCAGGAGCGCGGCAACGTGGTCGTCGCCCGAGTTGCGGGTGGCGCGGGGCGGCTGCACTAGGACGCGGGCCATGAAACAGGAAATGAGCCTGGTTACGGGGCAGGGTCGGCAACCGTTGAAGGTACTGGTGGTCGACGACACGGCGACCAATCGCGTCATGCTGCAGGTGTTCCTGCGCAAGCTGGGCGTCGAGGTGGTGCTCGCCGAGGACGGCGTTCAGGCCGTCGCTGCCTACGAGCGGGAGGCGCCGGACATCGTGATCATGGACGTCATGATGCCGGTGATGGACGGCTACGAGGCAACGCGGCGCATCAAGGCGTTGTCCGGAGAGCATTGGACGCCCGTGATCTTCCTCTCGGCACTGGGCAAGGAAGACGACCTGGTGGCGGGACTCGACGCCGGGGGCGACGACTATCTGTCGAAGCCGGTGAACTTCGTCGTGCTCGACGCCAAACTTCGTTCGACGGCGCGCGCACTGGCCATGCAGCGCAGTCTCGAAGAGGCACGTCGGCGCATCGAAGCGATCTCGGACAACATCGTCGATGGCGTGGTGACGATCGACTCTGCGGGATTGATCCAGACGTGCAACCCGGCGGTGGAAACGATGTTCGGCTATACGCGCGACGAAATGATCGGTCGCAACGTCAGCATGCTGATGCCGGAGCCCTACCACAGCGAGCACGACGCCTACCTTGCCCGCTACCTGAGGGGAGGTCTGCCGCAACTGGTCGGCGCCGGACGGCGCGAGCTGCGCGGCCTGCGCAAGGACGGCTCGGAGTTTCCGCTCGACATCGGCGTCAGCGAGATGCGCGCAGGCGGCAGTCGCCAGTTCGTCGGCGTCCTGCACGACGCCAGCGACCGCGCCGCTGCCGAGCGGCTGCTGCGTGAAAACGCCGCGCGGCTGCAGGCCTACCATGACACGCAGGAAGAGGCGTCGGCGCTGGCCCACACCATCATCAGCCGCCAGATGCAGCGTGCGGGCCTCAACGATCCCAGCGTACGCTACTGGCTGGTGGCGGCGGCCAACTTCAGCGGCGACATCGTTGCCGCGACACGCGGCCCGGATGGCGACCTCTATGCCCTCCTCGCCGACGCGACCGGCCACGGCCTCGGCGCCGCGATCTGTACCATCCCGGTGCTATCGGTCTTCTATGGCATCGGCGAGACGGGCGGGTCGCTTACGCGCATCGTGCAGGAGATCAATCGCCAGCTCCTCGCCACGCTGCCCGTCGGCCACTTCGTTGCCGCCAGCCTGTTGCGCGTTTCCGCAGATGCACGCCGCGGCGAGGTCTGGGTCGGTGGCACGCCGGACGTGCTGATCATCGGTCGCGACGGCAAGCTGCGCCGGCGCGTTGCATCCTGGAGCCTGCCGCTCGGCATCGATGCAGGCGATGGCAATGCACTCGCCCATCTTGGCGTCGACTTCGAGCCGGGCGACCAGTTGCTGTTGTGCTCCGACGGCCTGCTGGAGGCCGAGAACGAGGCCGGAGACGCATTCGGTACCGAACGCCTGCTTGCCGTGCTGGCTGCGGCGCCGCCGGCGCAGCGGCTGGATGCAGTGAAGCAGGCCCTTTCGCAGCACCTCGGCGGCGCCTCGTCCCACGACGACATTTCCCTGCTGCTGGTGGACTGCGCGCCGGTCCGCTAATAGCCGAACAGCAACGCCAGTTCGGCGCCGGGTGAATCCGCGCGCATGAAAGCTTCGCCGACGAGAAAGCCGCGGACACCCTTCGTGGTCATGCAGGCCACGTCGGCCGCGGTCAGGATGCCCGACTCGGTGACCACGATGCGGTCGGCCGGAATGCGGGCCACCTGCGACAGGGTGGCCTCGAGATCGACCTCGAACGTGCGCAGGTTGCGGTTGTTGATGCCGATCAGGGGCGTTTGCAGCTGCAGGGCGATGTCGAGTTCCGCCGCGTCGTGGCTCTCCACCAGCACCGCCATGCCCAGCGCGTGGGCAATCGCCTCCATTTCGCGCATGGCCGGCAGCGACAATGCGTCGACGATGAGCAGGATGGCGTCCGCGCCGAGCGCGCGCGCCTCGTAGATCTGCCAGGGATCGACCAGGAAGTCCTTGCGCAAGACGGGCAGCGAACAGGCGGCGCGCGCTTCCAGCAGGTAGTCCGGTGCGCCCTGGAAGAACGGCCGGTCGGTCAAAACGGAAAGGCAGGCCGCGCCGTGCCGCTCGTAGTCGGCGGCAATTGCCGCTGGGCGAAAATCGGCGCGGATGACGCCCTTGGACGGGCTGGCCTTCTTGATTTCGGCAATCACCGCCGTCGCTCCGCGTTCGATGCGCGTGCGTATGGCGGCGACGAAGTCGCGTGCCGCCGGTTGCGCCTCGGCCTCGGCGCGAATTGCCGCGAGCGATCTGGTGGCCTTGCCGGCCGTGACTTCCTCGCGCTTGACGGCGAGGATCTTCTCCAGGATGTCTGCGGCCATCAGGCGAAGCGCCTGGTAAAGGCAACGAAGTCGTCGAGCTTCTTGCGTGCCGCTCCGCTGGCGATCGCCTCGCGCGCGCGCACGATGCCGTCACCGATCGAATCTGCGCAGTTGGCCGCATAGAGCGCGGCGCCGGCATTCAGCGTGACGATCTCGCGTGGCGTGCCCGGCTTGTTTTCCAGCGCCTCGAGCATCATGGCCTTCGACTCGGCCGCATCGGCGACGCGCAGGCCCCGGTTCGACACCATGGCCAGGCCGTAGTCTTCGGGATGGACCTCGTATTCGGAGATCTGCCCGTTCTTCAGTTCGCCGACCAGCGTGGCAGCACCCAGCGATATCTCGTCCATGCCGTCCTTGCCCCATACCACCAGCACGTGGTCGGCGCCGAGCTGCTGCATGACGCGGACCTGGATGCCGACGAGGTCGGGGTGGAACACGCCCATCAAGGTGTTGGGTGCCCCGGCCGGATTGGTCAGCGGGCCAAGGATGTTGAAGATCGTTCGCACACCCATCTCGCGCCGCACCGGGGCGACATTCTTCATCGCCGGATGGTGGCTGGGGGCGAACATGAAGCCGCAGCCGATGGCCTGAATGCAATCGCCGACCTGTGCGGGATTCAGCATGATGTTGGCACCCAGCGACTCCAGAACGTCGGCGGCGCCGGACTTCGACGAGACGCTGCGGTTGCCGTGCTTGGCCACGGTGGCTCCGGCGGCGGCGGCGACGAACATGGAGGCGGTGGAAATGTTGAAGGTGTGCGCGCCGTCGCCCCCGGTGCCGACAATGTCAACGAAATGGGGGTTGTGGGGAATGTCGACCCGGGTCGCCAGTTCGCGCATGACCGTTGCGGCAGCGGAGATCTCGCCGATGGTCTCCTTCTTGACGCGCAGGCCGGTGAGGATGGCGGCGACCATCAGCGGCGAAATCTCGCCGCCCATGATCTGCCGCATCAGGTGCAGCATCTCGTCGTGGAAGATTTCCCGATGCTCGATGGTGCGCTGGAGCGCTTCTTGCGGAGTGATCATGATTTACGCCTTGAGGAAGTTGCCAAGCAGCTGGTGGCCGCATTCGGTGAGGATGGACTCGGGATGGAACTGCACGCCTTCGAGCGGGCAGTTCGCGTCGAAGCCGCGGTGGCGCACCCCCATGATCTCGCCATCGTCGGTCCACGCCGTGACCTCCAGGCACTCTGGCAGGGTGTCGCGACGGATGGCCAGCGAGTGGTAGCGCGTGACCGTAAGCGGATCGGGCAGGCCGGCGAACACGCCGATGCCCGAATGGTGCACGGGCGAGGTCTTGCCGTGCATCAGCTGCTTGGCGTGGACGATTTCGCCGCCGAAGGCAGCGCCGATGCTCTGGTGGCCGAGGCAGACGCCGAGGATGGGGAGCTTGCCGGCGAACTCGCGGATGGCCGCGACCGATATGCCGGCTTCCGCGGGCGAGCAGGGACCCGGCGAGACGACGATGCGCGCCGGACGCATCGCTGCAATCTCCTTGAGCGTGATCGCGTCGTTGCGGAACACGCGTACGTCTTCACCGAGTTCGCCGAAGTATTGCACCAGGTTGTAAGTGAAGCTGTCGTAGTTGTCGATCATCAGCAGCATGACAGGCTCCCTTACTCGAAACGCGTGTCGAGGCCGGATTCGGCCATCTCGGCGGCGCGCAACTGGGCGCGCGCCTTGTTCAGGGTTTCCTGCCATTCGCTGTCGGGATCGGAGTCGGCGACGATGCCGGCACCGGCCTGGACGAAGATGTGGCCGTCCTTGACCACCGCGGTGCGGATGGCGATGCAGAGGTCCATGTCGCCGTTGAAGCCGAAGTAGCCAGCTGCACCCGCGTAGATGCCGCGCTTGGAGGGCTCGAGTTCGTCGATGATCTCCATCGCCCGCACCTTGGGTGCGCCCGAGACCGTGCCGGCCGGGAAAGTGGCCTTGAGCACGCTCATGGCGCCTTCGTCGTCGCGCAACGTGGCTTCGACGTTGGAAACGATGTGCATCACGTGCGAGTAGCGCTCGATGCTGAACTGGTCGGTCACCCGCACGCTGCCGGTCTTGGCCACGCGGCCGGCGTCGTTGCGGCCGAGGTCGAGCAGCATCAGGTGCTCGGCGCGCTCCTTGGGGTCGGCCAGCAGGTCGGCGGCGAGTGCTTCATCTTCCGTGGCACTGGCACCGCGCTTGCGCGTGCCGGCAATGGGTCGCACGGTGACGGTCTTTTCCGCACCTTCCGCTTCCAGCCGGACCAGGATCTCGGGCGAGGCACCGACCACGTGGAAATCCTGGAAGTTGAAATAGAACATGTAGGGCGACGGGTTCAGCGTGCGCAGCGCCCGGTACAGCGCCATCGGGCTCGCGGCGAAGGGCTTCTTCATGCGCTGCGAAAGCACCACCTGCATGATGTCGCCATCGACGATGTACTGCTTGGCGCGGCTCACCGCAGCCTTGAATTCGGCTTCGCCGAATTCCGATACGGCCGGTGCCGAGGGGACACGTACATCGTCCGGGATGCGCACCGGCTCGCGCAGTTTGGCGAGCAGCTCCTTCAGCCGTGCCTGGGCCTGCTTCCAGGCGCCGGGGAAGCCGGGCTCGGCATACACCACCAGTGTCAGCTTGCCGGAGAGGTTGTCGACGATGGCGATCTCTTCCGAGAGCAGCAGCAGGATGTCCGGCACGCCTTCCAGGCCCGCGGCCTCCGGCTTGTGCGTCTGCGCCAGCTTGGGCTCGACGAAGCGCACCGTGTCGTAGCCGAAGACTCCGACCAGGCCGCCGCAAAACCGCGGCAGGCCGGGCAGGTCGG
This sequence comes from uncultured Rhodocyclaceae bacterium, assembly GCA_964436755.1. Classification (GTDB taxonomy): domain Bacteria; phylum Pseudomonadota; class Gammaproteobacteria; order Burkholderiales; family Rhodocyclaceae; genus Sulfuritalea. The sequence goes on from CAYTFA010000034.1 coordinate 10,454, forward strand.
GCACCTTGAAGCGGGCCATGAACTCGGAGATGAAGCTCATCGGGTTGCTGTGGTCGCGCCGCTCGGCGACGCGGTTGCCGCTGAGCACCATGATCGCGCCATCGACCACGGCGATGCGCGTGCCGGCGGCGAGGCCGATGAAGGAGTAGCGGCCGAAGCGCTCGCCACCCTGCACTGATTCGAGCAGGTAGGAGTAGGGCTCATTGGCCAGCTTGAGGTAGATCGACAGCGGCGTGTCGAGGTCGGCGAAGGTCTCGA
>CAYTFA010000035.1:0-10650 GCA_964436755.1 uncultured Rhodocyclaceae bacterium
TCAAGGTGCCGCCCGGGGCCATCGTCGGCATCATCGGCCCCAACGGCGCCGGCAAATCCACGCTGTTCCGCATGATCACCGGCCAGGAAAAACCGGATGCCGGCGATGTGGTGATCGGGCCAACGGTGAAGATGAGCTACGTCGACCAGAGCCGCGACTGCCTCGATGGCAGCAAAACGGTGTTCGAGGAGCTGTCCGGCGGCGCCGACATCCTCACCATCGGCAAGTTCGAGATGCCCAGCCGCGCCTACATCGGCCGCTTCAACTTCAAGGGCGGCGACCAGCAGAAGAACGTCGGCAACCTCTCCGGTGGCGAGCGCGGACGCCTGCACCTGGCCAAGACGCTGATGACCGGCGGCAACCTGCTGCTGCTCGACGAGCCCTCCAACGACCTCGACGTCGAGACACTGCGCGCGCTCGAGGATGCCCTGCTCGAGTTCGCCGGCTGCGCCATGATCATCAGCCACGACCGCTGGTTCCTCGACCGCATCTGCACCCACATCCTGGCCTGCGAGGGCGATTCGCAGTGGAGCTTCTTCGCCGGCAACTACCACGAGTACGAAGAGGACAAGAAGAAGCGGCTGGGCGAGGAAGGCGCCAAGCCGCACCGCATCCGCTACAAGCCGATCTCGCGCTAGGCCGCCCGCATGCGCCAGACGATCCGGATCATTGCGGCACTTGGAATGCTGCTTGCATTGTCGCCGGCGCAGGGTCAGACTACTCCCGCCCGTAGCAAGCCCTTCATCATTGCCACGGATACCGAGGGCTTCAGCCATCGGTACTCGGCCCTCGTATTCACCGAAGCCTTCCGGCGCCTCGGTATCTCCGTCGCAATCGAGATCTACCCGCTGGCGCGGCGCGCGGCGCTGGTTGCCGAGGGTTACATCGACGGCGAGGCGGGCCGGGTGTACGCCTACGCCGACAGCCACCCGGAGCTGGTCCGCGTCGATGAGTCGATCATCGATCTCAGCTTTTCGGTATTTACCGCCAATCCCGCCCTGCGCGCCAAGCGCGTAGAAGACCTCCCCGCCGCCGCCATGATCGAGTACCGGCGGGGAATAATGATGTGCGAGAAGGCCTTCAAGGACATCGCGCCGCGCGAGCGCCTATCGACCGTGGTCACCATCGATCAAGGCGTCAGGAAGCTGCTGGCCGGACGCACCGATGCCTACTGCGACATCGATATCTACCTTAACGAGGTGCTGAATTCGGGCGAGATACAGGACGCCGGCAAGGTACGCAAGCTGTTCCAGTTCGCCTCGCTGCCGACCTATCCCTACCTGTACAAGAAGCACGCGAGTCTGGCGCCGCGACTCGCAGCGGTCATGATGAAAATGAAGGAAGAGGGGTTGTTCGATCGCTACCGTGCTGAAGCCGAAAAAGCTGCAACGGAACCGCGCTGACCGGCATGAACGGACTACGCCATTTGCTGTTTGGTAGCGAGAACCGCATCGGGCGACGGATAATCGTACTCATCATAGGCTTCAGCTCCCTGGTCACGCTGGTCCTCTCGGTCGTCCAGCTGGCACTTGAATACCGCAGCTTGCGTGGAGACCTTGATCGCGAGCTGGATCGGGTCGCCGTTTCCGCACCGATCATCGCCGGCAGTCTGTGGGATTTCGACAATCGACAGATCCAGGTCGCACTGGAATCGCTTACCGCTCTGCCCCACGTTGCGTATGCGGCGCTGGCTACCAGCAGCGGCGGACAAGCCTGGGAGGTTGGCGCCAAGCCTCGCGGCAATTTCGTTACCCGACAGTACTCGCTGAGGCATCTGGTCCGCGGCGAGGACACCGAGATCGGTACCCTCACCGTAGTCGGCAGCCTCGATTCGATCATTCGCCAGCTCGTCGACCGCGCCCTCTCGATCGTTCTCGGCAATGGCATGAAGACCTTCATCGTGGCGATCTTCATGGTCATACTGCTTCGACGCGTCGTGACGAACCGCCTGAACCGCTTGCAGCAGGACGTCGGCGTCATGGGCCACCAGATCATCCCGACGGCGGATGGTCCGAGCCTGGAACCGATACCGATGGGACTCGACGAGATCGACTCGGTCGCCTGGCGTCTGAACCAGCTCCGCATCGAACTGGCCGGCGCAGTGAACGCATTGCGGCAGCGCGAGAAGGATCTGCGCATCGCCGCGTCCGCCTTCGAGGCGCAGGAAGGCATGATGGTCACCGACGCCGATGGCGTGATCCTCAAGATCAACAAGGCATTCACCGAGATCACCGGTTACAGCGCCGAGGATGTCGTGGGCCAGAACCCGCGCATACTCCGCTCCGGCCGCCACGATGCCGCGTTCTACCGCAGCATGTGGCAAGCGATCCGGCGTACCGGCACCTGGCAGGGCGAAATCTGGGATCGGCGCAAGGATGGCACCGAGTATCCGAAGTGGCTGACGATTTCGGCGGTGAAGGACGAGCAGGGCGCCATCACCCATTACATCGGCGCGCATTACGACGTCACCGAGCGCAAGAATGCGGAGGCGAAGATCAAGGAGCTGGCATTCTTCGACCAGCTTACCGGCCTGCCCAACCGGGTTCTGTTGCTGGATCGCCTGCGACAGGCGATGACCAACAATTCGCGCAATGGAAGCTACGGCGCGCTCCTGTTCATCGACCTCGACAACTTCAAGACGCTCAACGATACCCTGGGCCACGACATGGGTGACGAACTGCTGCGGCAAGTCGCCCGGCGCCTGACGGCCTGCGTTCGCGCCGGAGATACGGTGGCGCGGCTGGGGGGCGACGAATTCGTGGTCATGCTGGCCGGCCTCAGCCAGGACCAGACCGAAGCGGCGACCCATACCGAGGCGGTTGGCGACAAGATCCTCGGCGCGCTCAGGCAGGTCTATCGCCTGCGGAATGTCGATCACCACACCTCGTCCAGCATTGGGGCGACGCTGTTCCGCGGCCACCTCGCCAGTGTCGAAGACCTGCTGAAGCAGGCAGACCTGGCCATGTACAAGGCAAAGGATGCGGGGCGCAATGCGCTGCGCTTCTTCGATCCCGACATGGAAATCGCGGTCACGAAGCGCGCCGCGCTGGAAGACGATCTGCGTTACGCCATCCAGGCAAGGCAGTTCCTGCTCCACTACCAGCCCCAGTTGGCCGATGGTCGGGTGACGGGTTCCGAAGCCCTGGTTCGCTGGAAGCACCCGGCGCGAGGCATGGTTTCGCCCGCCGAATTCATCCCGCTGGCGGAGGAAACGGCCCTGATACTGCCGCTGGGACACTGGGTCATCACGGCTGCCTGCGCTCAACTCGCGCTATGGGCGACCCGCCCGGAAATGGCCCACCTCACGATCGCAGTCAACGTCAGCGCCCACCAGTTCCGCCAGGCCGACTTTGTCGACCAGATGCTGGCGATTCTGGCGAGCACTGGCGCCTCCCCCCATCGCCTGAAGATCGAGCTTACGGAAAGCGCCCTGGTATCCAACGTGGACGAGGTCATCGAGAAGATGAATGCGCTGAAGGCAAGGGGAATACGCTTCTCTCTCGACGACTTCGGCACCGGTTACTCGTCCCTGTCCTACCTGAAGCGCCTGCCGCTCGACCAGTTGAAGATTGACCAGTCTTTCGTGCGGGACGTGCTGAGCGACCCCAACGACGCCTCCATCGCCAGAACCATCATCGTGCTGGCGCAGAACCTTGGATTGGGCGTGATCGCCGAGGGCGTCGAAACCGAGATGCAGCGCGAGTTCCTGGCCAATGCCGGCTGCCATGCCTACCAGGGCTACCTGTTCAGCAAGCCGCTGCCGGTGGATGGCTTTGAAGCGTTCGCACGGCAGACGTGAAAACGGGCAACGCGGATTGGCGCCGATCGCCTGCCCACCTGTGATCCTGGACGAAAAGGCACGCGGTACAGGCATGTACGCTTCGCAGTTCGCACGGCAGCAGCGGCAAGGTTTTGACCGGTTGGTCACGAGGAGAAGCCATTGAGAGGAGTGAAGGCGGGCGCAGCACTATTCCTGGCCCTGGTCGCAGTAGCGCTGGCACCCCTGCTGTTTCCGCCGAAGGGCGAGCCGACGTCTGGCCAGGCCATCACCCATGGCCTGCCCTGGCAGATCGAGACGCCGGCGCCCGGCGTCTCGCGCGTCTTTGGCCTCACGCTGGGCGGGGCCAACCCGAGCACGCTGGCCGACGCGCGGCGCACCTTTGCCGAGGAATTCCGCCTGGCGCTGCTCGCGCCGCAGGATGCGCCGCTGGCGCTGGAGGCGTATTTCGAGAGCGTCGCCATCGGCCCGCTGACCGGCAAGCTGGTACTCGGCCTGGCGGCGCCGGCGCAGGAAATCGAGGCCATGCGCGAACGCGCGGCGAAGACCAACCACCTGGACACTGGCCTGCGCCAGTTCAGCCTCGGCGATGCGGATCGCGAACGCGCCGAGCGCCTGCCGATCGCCTCGGTTTCCTTCATCCCCTCTGCCAGCCTCGACGAAGGAATCATCCTGCAGCGCTTCGGCGCACCCGCCGAGCGCATCCGCCAGGGCGAAACGCTGGAGCATTTCCTGTATCCCGCGCGGGGTCTCGATGTGGTGCTGGACGCCAAGGGCAAGGAAGTGCTGCAATACGTCGCGCCGGCGGACTTCGCCAGGCTCAGGACCCCCCTCGGCCGCTAGCAGGAATTTCCGGCGGAGTGTTCGGCGGGACGCCGTCCGGCCGCCGCCAATGCTTTAAGATTGATGCAGTTCGCCGCCTTCGCCTGTCCGGCGTTCCGCCCTTCGACGCTACGGGAGATTCCATGGACACGCCCACTGCAGAGCACTCGGCTCCGCACCGGGAGGTCCCCAGGACACCGAATGCAGACGCAGCGCGCCGCGGTAGCGGAGAAGCTGGCGACATCCCCCCAACGACAACGGAGAAGACGACATGGACCAACGCAGACGAGACTTGCTGAAACTGGGCGCAGGCGCCGTGGGTGGCGCGCTGGTGGGCGCTCCCGGCGGCGCCCTGGCGCAGGAGCGCAAGGCGGCGACCGTGGCCTCGGTGCCGCCGCTGTCCGGCAAGGTGGGCCTGCGGGTGGCCACCTGCCGACTGCGCGAGAAGGGTGCGCCGGCACTGGCCGTCGTGCTCGACGACGGCCGCGTGCTCGACATCGGCGCCGAAGCGAAGCGCCAGCGCCTGCAGCTCGACTTTGCGCCGGACTCGATGCTCTCCTTCATCGCCAGCGGCGATCGCGGCCTCGCCCAGGCCAAGATGCTGGCCGACAAGGCCGGCCCCGCGCGCCCCGGTGCGCTGCACGTCAGCCAGGTGCAACTGCTGTCGCCAATCCCGCGCCCCGACCGCAACATCTACTGTGTCGGCTGGAACTACCTGGAGCACTTCGAGGAAGGCCGCGAGGCGCGCGCCGACAAGGGCGTCACCAAGCTGCCCGACAACCCGGTGTTCTTCACCAAGGGCACGCATACGATGAACGGCCCCTTCGACGCCATCCCCTATGACCCGAGCTTCACCCAGTCGGCCGACTGGGAGGCGGAACTCGCCGTCGTCATCGGCCGGCGCGGGCGCAACATTCCCGAGGACAGGACGATGGACTACGTCTTCGGCTACGCGGCCTTCAACGACACCACGGTGCGCGAGGTACAGCAGAAGCGCCATGGCGGCCAGTGGTTCAAGGGCAAGAGCCTCGACGGCTACGGCCCCATGGGCCCCTGGATCGTCACCGCGGCGGGCGTCACGCTCGACGACGTGCGCGTCATCTGCCGCGTCAATGGCGTCGAGAAGCAGAACGCCAGCTACAAGCAGATGTATTTCAAGATCCCGCGCGTCATCGCCGAGCTCTCGCGCGGCCTCACGCTGGAACCGGGCGACATCATCGCCACGGGCACCCCGCCCGGCGTCGGCTACAGCCGCAAGCCGCCGGAGTTCCTCAAGCCGGGCGACGTCATGGAAACCGAGATCACCGGCGTCGGCGTGCTGCGCAACACGATCGAGACCGAGGCCTGAGCGCCGGTAGTGCCGTCCTCCACGCACGAAAGGAATCCGCCATGAAGCAAACCCTCCGAACCGCCGCCCTGCTCGTCCTGCTCGCCGCGGCGAATGCCGTCCTCGCCAACGACAACGCCCGCGTCCAGGGCGCCTGGAAGCTGGTCTCCTACGAAGTCGAGGTGCAATCCTCGGGCGAGATCATGCATCCGATGGGCAAGGCGCCCAGCGGCTACGTGATGTTCAGCCCGGATGCGCGCGTCTGGTTCGTGCTCACCGGCGAAGGGCGCAAGCCGGCCAAGACCGCCGAGGAGAAGGCGGCGCTGCTCGATACCGTGATTGCCTACTCCGGCAGGTACCGGCTCGAAGGCGACAAGTGGATCACCAGCGTGGACGTCGCCTGGAATCCTGCCTGGGTCGGCACCGAGCAGACCCGCCCCTTCCGCATCGAGGGCGACCGGCTGCAGGTGCTGACGCCCTGGCGCGTGATGCCGAACTGGGCCGAGAAGGGCATGACGCGCAGCATCATCACCTTCGAGCGCACGAAGTAGCGCGACGTGCACACGCGCTAGAATCCGCCGCCTGCGGCCAGCGCCGCTCGACCCCAAGGAGACTCACCGATGTCCGGACACGGCTTCCACGTGCATGGACCGCACGACCACCATGTCGAGCATGCCACCCACCACGGCGGCGACGACTTCACCTCGCGCGTAGCCGTCCTGACGGCCATCCTCTCGACCATAGGCGCCATCTTCGGCTACATGGGCGGGCACACGCAGAACGCCGCCCTGCTGTTCAAGAACGAGGCAGCGATCCAGAAGACGTCCGCGTCGAACCAGTGGAACTACTACCAGGCCAAGAGCAACAAGCAGAACCTCGCCGAGCTTTCGATCACCCTGACGCGCGGCGAGGCGGCCGAGAAGTATGCGCAGGAGGTCCAGCGCTACAAGAAGGAGAAGGACGAGATCAAGGCCGAGGCCGAGAAGCTCGAAGCCGCCGCCAAGGCGGCCGACAAGAAGAGCGAGGCCGAGATGCACGTGCATGAGCGCTGGGCACTGGCCACCACGCTGCTTCAGGTGGCCATCGCGCTCGCCGCGATCACCCTGCTCAGCAAGCGGCGCTGGATGCTGTGGGGCGTATACACCGCCAGCGCGCTCGGCATTGCCTGCGGCGCCATGGGCTGGCTGCACCTGTAGCGGCGGGCACGCGACGACCGCGCCGCTCCGGCCGACGGACGGCAGGCGACGGCCTGCGCCAACGCGCCATTGGCGCTACCATTGCCGCTCCCCCATTTGCCCCGCGCCAGAAGAGGTCACAATGAACGCCACCCTGATCGCCATGCTGGTTTCCGTGATGTGGACCCCGTCCGGAAATGCCGTCACCGACAACTACACGCTGCAGGGCTTCGCCACCACCGAGGCGTGCCGCGACGCGGAAGCGTCGGTCAAGGCCCAGGTCGTCAAGATGTATCCGGAAGGCGCCGTCGTCATCGCCCGCTGCATCTCCGCTCCCAAGGGCGGCTCCGGCAAGGCGGGCGCGGCGCGCTGACGCCGGCTGCGAATTCCCTTCAGCGCGCCTTCAGCCGCGCCCAGCCCAGCGCCGCCGCGTAGGGCAGCGCGGTGCGCGGCAGGTAGGCGCAGGCCCACAGCCCGCCGTGGCAGGCGTTGTCCGTGAACATCTCGCAGGGATGGACGAGCGGGCGCGCGGGATTGGCCGCCGATTCGTCGCTGCGCAGGTCGTGCACCCATAGCGCGGCCATCAGGGCGCGGGTGGTCTCCGGCGCGAACACCTCGATGCCGAAGCGGTCGGCGCCGGCATAGCCGGCGGCGAGGATGGGGTTGTGCGTCACCGAGGCGGTGGTGGTCGCCGGCGCGATGTTGAGCGACACGCGACGGCCGCCGGCGCGCGCTTCGAGCGCCCGCCACTGCTGCAAACGCTTGGCCAGGGCGTAGTTCGGCCCCTGCTGCAGCACGATGCTGTCGGCCAGCGCGTACTCGCGCCCGTCGGGCGCCGTCCATAGTTCGCCGACATTGGGATCGAAGCTGCGCAGGGCGATGCCCAGCACGGGACGCAGCGCGCGCGGCAGCAGCGAGCGGCCGGCATAGGCACGCATCGAGGCCCGCGCGGTGGCACCGGGCATGGCGAAAACGTCGGTCGGCGTCGCCAGCCAGGAGGCCGTGCTGGCCGGGTTGGCGTCGAGCACAGCGCGCACGATCCAGTCCATCGCCATTGCGATGCGCACATGGCGCTCGCCGTCGGCGTAGGCCAGGGAGGCGATGTCGAGCGGACCGCCCCGTGCGACCAGCCAGTCGGCCACGCATGGCGCTTCGGCAAGCAGGTCGGCGCCAGCCTGCAGCATGTCGAGTTCGGCATCGCCGCAGCGGGGGAGCGCCGAATCCAGCGGCGCATGCAGCGTCGCATTGCCCGCATGCACCGTGCCGATCACGCGGCGCCAGACGTCGGGCCGCGCAACGTCGACGGCAAGGATGTTGGCGCGCCAGTGCGCCAGCAGCGCCAAGGGGCCGATTTCGGCACCGGCGCCGAGCAGTGCCACGCACCGGTCGGACAGATCGAACCAGTCCGGATTTTCGACACAGCGCGTGAGCGCCTCGGCGGCGCTGGGTTCGATGATGTGGCGCGCCAGCCAGTCGTCGAGCTGCCGCCTCAGGTCGTCTCCGGCAAGCAGCCGGCCGCGATAGGGAAGCTGCCAGGGGCGCGGTCTCGCTTCGCCGCGGCCCGCCACCGTCACCGTCGCCAGCGGCGCCTGGCGTACCTCGCCCCAGGCCGTGGCGAGCGGCCGGCAGCCGTCGGCATCCGACCACTGGATCGTCTCCCAAGCCGCCTTGAGGCCGGCGCGGCTGCTGGCGATCGCACGCTCGGCGCTGGGCAGGCCATGGCGCACCAGGGCGCCGAAGTGGGCGGGATAGTTGTCGCGCCAGCGCCGCTCGCGTCGCGCCGCGTCGCCCAGGCGCGGATCCAGTTCGTGCAGCGCGGCGGCGACGATGCGCGTGGCCGCACGCGTCGTGCTGCGTGCGCCGCCCTCCTCCGCGGGAAACACCATGCCCTCGCCGCTGCCGGCCATGCCTGCCCTCCTCGCCCCGATCGGCGGCACGCCTGCCGCCCGCCGGCAAATTCTAATTCGGCGGTGCCCGGCGGCGCCAGAACGCTTCGGTAAAATCCGCAGGCCATGGCGAAACCTCTCGAACTCCTCGCCCCCGCGCGCACCGCCGAGATCGGCATCGAGGCGATCCGGCACGGCGCCGACGCCGTCTACATCGGCGGGCCGGCCTTCGGCGCGCGCCACGATGCCGCCAACCCGATGACGGACATCGCGCGTCTGGCCGGGTTCGCCCATCGCTACCACGCCCGGATCTTCCTTGCGCTGAACACCATCTTCCGCGACGACGAACTGGAAGAAGCGCGGCGCGTGGCCTGGCAGGCATACGACGCGGGGGTGGACGCGCTGATCCTGCAAGACATGGGCCTGCTCGAGCTGGACTTGCCGCCGATCCAGCTCCATGCCTCGACCCAGTGCGACATCCGCACCCCGGAAAAGGCCCGCTTCCTGGCCGATGCCGGCTTCTCGCAACTTGTGCTGGCGCGCGAGCTGTCCCTGCCCGACATCGCAGCGATCCGGCAGCGGGTCGGCGACGGCGCCGGGGCGCCTGTGCTCGAGTTCTTCGTGCATGGCGCACTCTGCGTCGCCTTCTCCGGCCAGTGCTACATCAGCCATGCGCACACCGGGCGCAGCGCGAACCGTGGCGAGTGCTCGCAGGCCTGCCGCCTGCCCTACACGCTGGAGGATGCGCGCGGCCGCATCGTTTCCCACGACAAGCACCTGCTGTCGATGAAGGACAACGACCAGGGCGCCAACCTGCGCGCGCTCGCCGACGCGGGCATCGGCTCGTTCAAGATCGAGGGCCGCCTCAAGGACGTCGCCTACGTCAAGAACGCCACCGCCTACTACCGGCAGCTGATCGACCGCATCGTCGACGGCGCGGCGGGCACCTACGCGCGCGCCTCCTCCGGCCGCTGCCGCTTCGGCTTCACGCCGCGCCCGGAGAAGACCTTCAACCGCGGCAGCACCGACTACTTCGTGCATGGCCGGCAGCCGGATATCGGCGCCTTCGACGCGCCGGGCTTCGCCGGCGAGGCGAGCGGCACCGTCACCCGGGTCGGCCCCGACTGGTTCGAGGTCGCCAGCGACGAAGACTTTGCCAACGGCGACGGCGTCTCCTACCTGGCACGCGGCCGCAAGCCGGCCGGCCTGCGCATCAACGTCGCGCAGCGCACGGCCGGCGGCTGGCGCCTCCATCCGAATGCCATGCCGGAGAACGCCGACGATCTGTGCCGCGGCACCGAAATCCGGCGCAACCGCGACCAGGCCTTCGAGCGCCTGCTGGAAAAGGATTCCGCCGAACGCCGCATCGGCGTCGCTCTCACCCTGGAGGAAACGGCGGACGGCTTCGCCGTATCGATGGTCGACGAAGACGGCATCGCAGCACGGGCGGCCGTCGCCCATGCCAAGGAGGCGGCGAAGAATCCGCAGCGCGCGCTGGTCGCGCTCGGCGAAGGGCTCGGCAAACTCGGCGCCACCGAGTTCCACGCCACGGAGGTGAATATCCGCCTCGCCGAACCGTGGTTCCTGCCGGCGGCGACCATCAACGCCCTGCGCCGGGACGCCGTCGATGCCCTCGTCGCCGCGCGCGAAGCGGCGCGGTCG